>JAEYXI010000417.1 GCA_023428515.1 Pseudomonadota bacterium
GGGCATCGGTGTGCCCAACACGGCGCGCAACTGGAACACGGTGATCGCGCTGGCGAAGATGGCCGACGCGATAAAGTGAGATGATCGGCGTAGGCAGATGCGAAAAGGCCCGCGCTTGGCGGGCCAACAAAGCGAACGCCCGTCGCGGTGAGGACGGGCGTTCATCGGTTCAGCGTTGGTGGGTGGCCGATGCGCCGAAGCGGCTAGTGCGTCCGCCTCACCACGTTCCCGTGTTGGCCATCGATGCCCAGGGCTCGGCCTTTTCGAGCGCCGGACCCTTCTGCAGGAGTTCGATCGAGATGCCGTCCGGGGATTTGATGAAGGCCATGTTGCCGTCGCGCGGCGGCCGGTTGATGGTGACGCCAGCATCCATCAGGCGCTTGCAGGTGTCGTAGATGTCGTCGACCTCGTAGGCGAGGTGGCCGAAGTTGCGTCCGCCCTTATAGTCTTCGGTGTCCCAGTTGTAGGTGAGTTCGACGAGCGGCGCCTTCTCGTTGATGCCGCTCTGCTCGTCCTCGGGCGCGGCGAGGAAGATCAGCGTGTAGCGGCCCTGCTCGTTGTCGAGACGACGGACCTCCTTCAGTCCGAGCTTCTTGACGTAGAAATCGAGTGCCTCTTCGATGTCCTTCACACGGACCATTGTGTGCAGATAGCGCATGTCTCTTCCTCGGATTTCAGCGGTGCGGGAACATAGGGCGGGGCACCCTTCGCGGCAACCCGCGAGGGGGAGCTTTACTGGCGCGATTTACCATCAGACCTTCAAATCTTGGTACATATGCGAAAAAAGCCCGAGCGGGCCTTGCACATAAGCTTACGCGCAGTGTTAATCTTAAATCTAGAATCAGCTGTTCCAGTCCATGACAGGGGGCGTTCTGATGGGGGAAAAAGCCTCTATCACGAGGCATGAAGATGCCAGAGACGAAGCCTTTGTCGGCAACGAAGACAACGATGCGGGGGTCATCGAGGTTTCCGGCGCCATCAAATGGTTCGACGTCGCAAAGGGCTATGGATTCGTCCTGCCCGACGGCGGCGGTCTTGGCGACGTTCTGATCCATGTGACCTGCCTCAGGCGCGACGGTTTCCACACCGCGCTCGAGGGCTCGCGGGTTGTCTGCCTGGTGAAGAAGGGCGATCGAGGTCTGCAGGCCTTCCGCGTCATCTCCATGGACAATTCGACGGCGGTGCATCCGGCGGAGATGCAAGAGCAGCGCACGCATGTCGTGGTCACGCCGGAGAGCGGACTCGAGCGCGCGCTGGTCAAGTGGTTCAACCGCACGAAGGGTTTCGGCTTCCTGACGCGCGGCGAAGGCACGGAGGATATCTTCGTGCACATGGAGACGCTGAGGCGCTACGGCCTGACCGAACTCCGGCCGGGACAGGTGGTGCTGGTGCGCTACGGACGCGGCGACAAGGGCCTTATGGCCGCCGAAATTCATCCCGATATCGGAACCTTGCCGGTCGCACACTGAACTCCCGTCGCGGCCGTCCAGGACCGCCTTGGGGACGCTTGAATGATTCGCAAGACACTGCTGGCCATCGTGGCGATCGTCGTCATCGTCGGCGCGCTCGGTTTCTATCTCGGCATGCCGCAATCGTCGGCCGATCAGGCGATGCGCCTGCCGGTCGACCCGGCGCCGCTGGTCGCCGAGACTGCGGCGGGCGAGCGCTCCTTCACCATCGAGATCGCGGACGACACCAGCGAGCGCTCCGCCGGGCTGATGTTTCGCGAAACCATGGATGACGACCACGGCATGCTGTTCGTCTTTCCCGAAACCAGGGACCTGGCGTTCTGGATGAAGAACACGCCCATGCCGCTCGATCTTATCTTCATCGGAGAGGATGGGGGGGTGCGCGCCGTACTTCCGGGCGAACCCTTCTCGGAGGTGGAGATTTCGCCTGGCGAGCCGGCGCGCTTCGTCCTGGAGTTGAAGCGCGGGACCGCCGAGAAGGCCGGCATCAAGGACGGCGACATGATACGCCACCCAGCGATCGATGCGGCGCAGCGCGCTGGCAATGCCGGCTAACGGCTTCAACCGCAGGCGGCCTGACGTGATGCCTGGCGGACGGTAAAATGGTTTCAATCCTCAAGGGAATTGCCGGCGCGATGCAGTTTTTCAGCCATGACGGCTTCGACTTCGCCTATATCGACCAGCAGCCGTCGCCCGACGCCGAACCCATTCTGCTCATCCACGGCTTCGCCTCGACGCATATGGTCAATTGGGTATCGCCAGGCTGGGTGAAGACGCTCACCGATGCCGGCTACCGGACGATCGCCTTCGACAATCGCGGCCACGGCTCGACATCGAAGAGCTACGACACCGCCGACTACACGCCGCAGAAGATGGCGGGCGACGCCGCGGCGCTGCTCGGCCACCTCGGCATCAGCCGAGCCCATGTGATGGGGTATTCCATGGGCGCGCGCATCGCCGCCTTCCTGGCGCTGGCGGAACCGCAACTGGTCGCCACGCTGATCTTCGGCGGGCTCGGCAGCGGACTTGTCGACGGGGTCGGCGACTGGGACCCGATCGCGTCGGCGCTGCTTGCGGAGGACGCAGCGAGCGTCACCCATCCGCGCGGCAAGGCGTTCCGCACCTTCGCCGACCAGACGAAGAGCGACCGCAAGGCGCTCGCGGCCTGCATCGTCACTTCGCGTGTGGAACTCACCGAGGCAGAGGTCGCCCGGATCACGCAGCCCACGCTGATCGCGGTCGGCACCAAGGACGACATAGGCGGTTCAGCCCAGGAACTCGCTGGCCTGATGCCGAACGCCGAGAGCTTCGCCATAGAGGGCCGCGATCACATGCTTGCGGTCGGCGACAGGAGCTTCAAGCAGCGTGCCGTCGAGTTCCTCAAGGAACATCCGATAAACGCATGATGACGTCGCGGTAATGCCGGCCCACCGAACGCAGGCTACGGCGTCAGGTGCAGGAACTTGAGAATCTTTCTCACCAGGCTGATTTCCCGATGGAGGTCCGACCTGACCGTCTCCACTGTCTCGTGGATCTCCAGATAGGCTGAACGATTGGCTTCGCTGTTGTCGTCAGCGATTCTTTCCAACGCAACTCGCTCGGCCTCCATCAGGCGGTCCAGGGCTCGCTGAAGGGATTTCGTGTTCTGTCGGGCTATCATATGTGTTTTCGCAAGGCTTTCGGGGCAATCGGGCCATGATCATGCCTGCCGAACCGTGCGGACAAGTACGTAACAGTTACGAGTGGGCAACCACGGCAAAGGAACCCTTCAGAATGAAATCCCAGCCGCTTGACGCCCATTGCGCTGCAACCTATTGAACCGATGCGCCCGAAGCGGCGAGGCCTCGTGGCGGAGTGGTTACGCAGAGGACTGCAAATCCTTGCACCCCGGTTCGATTCCGGGCGAGGCCTCCACTTCGAGCGACGGGTCCGGGCGAGCTATCGTGGCGGAACGTGTAATTGAGGGCGCGCGGCGCGCGCATGGTCCGGGCCAGACGAAGATGACTGCAGATTTCTCCGAACTCCGCGTCAAGATGGTCGACGGCCAGATCCGCACCACCGACGTGACCAGCCTGCCGCTGCTGTCGGCCATGCTCACGGTGCCGCGCGAAGTTTTCGTGCCCGACAGCCGCAAAGGGCTCGCCTATATCGACGAGAGCATACTGATCTCTGAAAAGGCGGGGCCGGGCGCGCGCTACCTGATGAAGCCGTCGCCCTTCGCTAAACTGGTCCAACTCGCCGAGATCGGTCCCAACGACAAGGTGCTCGATGTCGGCACGGGTACCGGCTATTCGGCGGCCATCCTGTCGCGGCTGGCGAAATCCGTTGTTGCACTTGAGAGCGACGATTCCCTGGCCGGCAAGGCGGAGGCAACGCTCGCGAGCCTCGGCTGCGACAATGTCTCGGTCGTCCGCGGTGACCTGAAGGCAGGTCATAAGGCCGGCGCACATTATGATGTCATCATTGTCGAAGGCAGCGTCGAGGAGCTTCCCGAAACGCTGACTGAGCAGCTAGCCGAGGACGGGCGGTTGGTCGTGGTTGAAGGGGATGGCGGCGGCGCCATCGCGCGCATCTATCTGAAATCCAACGGGGTTGCGACAGGTCGCCGCGCCTTTAATGCGGCAGTTAGGCCACTACCGGGATTTGAACGCGCCCCCGCATTCGAATTCTGACCGCTTGCCTCTTGCACGAGCCGCGAAGCCATGATGCTTTAAGCTTCGGGACCGTTATCGTCGATTTAACGCAAAGTCTAACAGCGTGAAATTGGCCGGAAACCAAGGCCGGACAGCCGGCTGGGAGCACAGAGGACCGAGAATCAGTCCAAGCGCTCCCGCGAAAACGGATGAGGGTTGAGTGTGTCGTTGGTAGCCAGGAAAGTTCTCGCCGCCGCATTGTTTGCCGCGACGGCGCTGTCTCCGGCGGTTGCGTCTGCCGAGACGTTGTTCGGCGCGCTGTCGAAGGCCTACCAGTTCAATTCGACCCTGAATTACAGCCGGGCCGGCGTCCGCGTTACCGACGAGAATGTGCCGATAGCGAAGTCGGGCATGCGTCCGACCATCGGAGCCAGCGGCAGCATCGACTATAGCTCCTCCGAAAGAACGCTCGGGACCGCCCGCCTGACGACAGGGTCCTTCGGTGTGCAGATTGACCAGTTACTGTTCGACGGTTTCCAGACCAGGAACAATGTCCGCGCCGCCGAAGCGCAGGTGCGCGGCTCCGTCGAGAGCCTGCGCAACGACGAGCAGAATACGCTGTTCGATGCAGCGAGCGCCTACATGGACGTCATTCGCGACCGGCAGATCGCCGTGCTGACCGAGCAGAACCTGCAGTTCCTGACCGAGCAGGCGCGCGCGGCGCGTTCACGCTTCGAGGTTGGCGAAGGGACCCGCACCGATGTGGCGCAGGCCGATGCCAGCCGTTCCGCTGCCATCGCTCAGCTTGCCGCTGCGAGGGCGCAGGCCCAGGCGAGCGAGGCGACCTACCGCCAGGTGATCGGCGATGCGCCCGGGAAGCTTCAGCCGGGACAACCGCTTGCCAAGATGCTGCCGAAGACCTTGGATCAGGCGATCACAATGGCTGCCGCGGACCACCCCGCCATTATCGCGATGGAGCATCTGGTAGACGCGGCCGCCTTCACGGTGAAGTCGACTGAGGGGCGGCTGCTGCCTCAGGTTTCGGCGTCCGCCGGCGTGCAGCGCAGCTACCAGAATACCGAGGGCTTGCCCGGCGTCGGAACGACGAGCGACGGAACGTTCAATTCCGCGTCGGTGGGCGCGACGCTAACGATCCCGATCTACACCGGCGGCCGCACTTCGGCGCAGGTGCGGCAGTCGAAGGAATCGCTCGGCCAGGCGCGCATCCAGGTCGATGTCACTCGCGATACGGTTCGCCAGGCGGTTGTTTCGGCTTGGACGCAATATGTCGCCGCACGCGAGAGCGTTACGGCCAATCGCGAGCAGGTCGCCGCCCAACAACTCGCGCTCAACGGGGTGATCGAGGAGCGCAATGTCGGCCAGCGCACGACCCTCGACGTGCTCGACTCGCAGGCTGACGTCATCACCGCGCAGATCAATCTGGCGAGTTCGGAGCGCGATGTGGTGGTCGCGAGCTACGCCATCATTCAGTCTATGGGCGCGCTGTCGGCGGGGCGTCTCGGCCTCCAGGTGGCGGTGCATCGGCCGCAGGAGCACTACGACGCCGTGAAGGACAAGTGGGGCGGCCTACGCACGCCTGACGGCCGCTGAGCTTCACGCCGGCGCGGGGAATTCGCCCGCAAGTTGTTGAAATAGCAATCTTGTTGAAATCCCCGGCGCCTGGAGTTTGGGGATTCTCGTAGGCCCCTCCGTCCGCTACGCTTTTCACCAATGATTCGGCAGCCGCGAGGGCAGAGCCGAGTTGGCCACAGGGGCGGGCGGACGTGACGATGGCACAAGCAAGCAGCGCGCAGCGCGAACCTTCCATGGAAGAGATCCTCGCTTCGATACGTCGTATCATCGAGGATAATGATGCCGGCCGTAAACAAGCCGACGAGCTCGAACAGGACCAGCCGCGCGCCGCCGCACCAGCCGCCGCGGAGCGGACGGTGATCGAGGTGGACGCGTTCCGCAACGAGCTGCGGACGCCGCCAGCCGAAGCAAGTGCGCCCGCTCCGCGCGAAGCGCCTGTCCAGAAGAAGCCGGTGACGCTTGCCGAAGTGCAGGCCCAGATCACTGCCGAGGCGGCCGCCATGCCTTCGCGTTGGATGGAACCGGAGCCGGCGCAGCCTGCCGTCGTGGAGCAGCGGCCGGCCTACCAGCGGTCCCCGGACGACATAAGGAAGGCGATCGAAAATTCGCGTGCCGCACGCGAGGATGCTCGCGCCCTGCTTGGCATACCGGAGCCAGCCAACATCGCTCGGCCTGCAGAAGCCGATGCAAGCGAGCCGGCTCCTGCCTGGGAGAATCCGGTCGAGGAGCGAGCCGTCGCATCGGCAAAGAGCCATCTGCCGGCGACGGAAAACGCGGCCCCGAGGCCGGCGCTCCTCTCCGAGCGCGTCGAGCGGCAGGTGGCCGCTTCGTTCAGCGAGCTCTCGGAGGCCTTCGCGGCGCGAAGCCAGAAGCGCTTCGATGAAATGGCTCAGGAGATGATCGAGCCGCTGCTGCGCGACTGGATGGAAAACAACCTGCCGACCCTGGTCGAGCGCCTGGTGCGCGAGGAGATCGAGCGGGTGGCGCGCGGCGCGCAGTAATTTCGATCCGGACTGCCTATATGAAAAGCGCCGCCTCCGGGCGGCGTTTTCCGTGAAGGGACCGGGAATCTGCCTCCGGTTGACTTGCCGCCGCCCTTCAGATTTACCGGTCGCGAAAAATCCGGACAGCGATAGCCATGCTTGAAAAGACCTACGACGCCAAGACCGTCGAGCCGAAGATCGCGAAAATCTGGGAGGATGCCGACGCATTCGCGGCGGGCGCCGGCGCGCAGCCCGACGCCGAACCCTTTACCATCGTCATCCCCCCGCCGAACGTCACCGGCTCGCTGCATATGGGCCACGCGCTCAACAATACGCTGCAGGACATACTGGTGCGTTTCGAGCGCATGCGCGGCAAGAACGTGCTCTGGCAACCCGGCATGGACCATGCCGGCATCGCCACGCAGATGGTGGTCGAGCGCCAACTCATGGAGAAGCAGATCCATCGTCGCGACCTGACGCGGGAGCAGTTCGTCGAGAAGATCTGGGAGTGGAAGGCCGAGTCCGGCGGCATGATCTTCAACCAGCTGAAGCGGCTTGGCGCCTCGGCCGACTGGTCGCGCGAACGCTTCACCATGGACGAAGGGTTGTCGAAGGCCGTGCTCGAGGTCTTCGTCACGCTTTACAAGGAAGGGTTGATCTATCGCGGCAAACGCCTGGTCAATTGGGACCCGGAGTTCGAGACGGCGATCTCGGACCTCGAGGTCGAGAGCCGCGACGTCGACGGCCACATGTGGCATTTCAAGTACCCGCTGGCCGGTGGCGAGACCTACACCTATGTCGAGAAGGATGCCGACGGGAACGTCACCTTCCAGGAAGAGCGCAACTACATCTCGATCGCCACGACCCGTCCCGAGACCATGCTGGGCGACGGCGCCGTCGCCGTGCATCCGTCCGACGAGCGTTACGCGCCGATCGTCGGCAAGCTCTGCGAGATTCCGGTCGGTCCCCGGGAACATCGCCGCCTGATCCCCATCATTGCCGACGAATATCCGGACCCGGAGTTCGGCTCCGGTGCCGTGAAGATCACCGGCGCGCATGATTTCAACGACTATCAGGTCGCCCGCCGCAACCGCATCCCGCTCTACCGTCTAATGGACACGAGGGCCTCGCTGCGCGCCGACGGCGCGCCCTATGCCGAAGGTGCGGCCAGGGCGTTGGAGATCGCCCGTTCCGGCGACTTGCCGAGCGAGGCGGATGTCGACGACATCAACCTCGTGCCGGACGAATACCGCGGCCTCGACCGTTTCGAGGCGCGCAGGAAGATCGTCGAGGCGATCAACGCCGAGGGCCTCGCGGTCACGACCAAGGACGCCGAGGGCAACGACATCCCGTATGTCGAGAACAAGAAGATCACCCAGCCCTTCGGCGACCGCTCCGGCGTCGTCATCGAGCCGATGCTGACGGATCAGTGGTTCGCCGACGCCGCGACGCTCGCCGAGCCCGCGATCGCGTCGGTGCGCGAGGGGCGCACCAAGATCATTCCCAGCAGTTGGGAGAAAACCTACTTCCAGTGGATGGAAAACATCGAGCCGTGGTGCGTTTCGCGCCAGCTTTGGTGGGGCCACCAGATACCCGCCTGGTACGGGCCGGACGGCCATGTCTTCGTCGAGAGGACCGAACAGGATGCGCTCGACGCCGCGGTCGAATATTACCTGGCGCTCGAAGGGCCGTGGAAGGCCTGGGTCGAGGACAAGCTGGAGAATTTTGCGCCGGGCGAGATCCTGACCCGCGACGAGGACGTGCTCGACACATGGTTTTCCTCGGCGCTGTGGCCGTTCTCGACGCTCGGCTGGCCGGATGAGACGCCGGAGTTGAAAACCTATTACCAGACCGACGTGTTGGTGACCGGCTTCGACCTGATTTTCTTCTGGGTCGCCCGCATGATGATGATGGGCCTCCACTTCATGGACGAGGAGCCGTTCCACACCGTCTACATGCATGCGCTGGTGCGCGACAAGAACGGCGCCAAGATGTCGAAGTCGAAGGGCAACGTCATCGATCCGCTCGAGCTCATCGATGAATACGGCGCCGACGCGCTGCGTTTCACGCTGACCATCATGGCGGCGCAAGGGCGGGACGTGAAGCTCGACCCGGCGCGTATCGCCGGCTACCGCAACTTCGGCACCAAGCTCTGGAACGCGACGCGTTTCGCCGAGATGAACGGCGTCACACGCAATGACGAGTTCTGGCTGAACGACGCGAAGCTGACGGTCAACCGCTGGATCCTGACCGAACTGACCCGCGCGGCGAAGGAGGTCACCGACAGCATCACGTCATACAAGTTCAACGAGGCGGGCGCTGCTGCCTACCGTTTCGTCTGGAACTATTTCTGCGACTGGTATGTCGAGCTTTTGAAACCCGTCTTCATGGGCGACGACGAGGCGGCCAAGGCCGAGAGTCGGGCGACAATGGCCTTCGTGCTAGACGAGATCTACAAGCTGCTCCACCCGATGATGCCGTTCATGACGGAGGAATTGTGGGCCGAAACGGCGGGCGAGGGGCGTGAGCGCCCGACGCTGCTCTGCCACGCCGCCTGGCCGCAGCCGGACTTCGAGGACCATGGCTCTGCGGCGGAGATCAACTGGCTGATCGATCTGGTCTCCGGCGTGCGCTCGGTGCGCTCCGAGATGAACGTGCCGCCCGCGGCCATCGCACCGTTGGTGTTCGTCGGCGCCAACGACGAGACGAAAGCGCGGCTGGCACGCCACGATGCGGCGATCAAGCGGCTCTCGCGCGTTGGCGAGATCAGCCACGCGGAGGCCGCGCCGGAGGCATCGGCTCAGTTCGTTCTTGGTGAGGCGACGGCCTGCCTGCCGCTTGGGACCCTGATCGACCTCAAGGCGGAGGCAGCGCGGCTGCAGAAGGAGATCGCCAAGGTCACCGAGGAGATCGCGCGGCTGCACAAGAAACTGTCGAACGAGAAATTCGTCGCCAACGCGCCTGAGGAGGTTGTCGCGGCGGAGCGAGAGAAGCTCGAGGAATATCGCGAGGCGCAGGCCAAGCTCGATACGGCGCTTTCACGGGTCCGCAGCGAGGGTTGAACGGAACAAGGCTGCCGCTGCGGCATAGGCTTCATTGAGCCCATATGCCGCAGCGTGAGGCCGCAAAACTCGGAATTTTCTGCTCCGCTGTGGCCTTAATGTAACAGTTGTGTGAACGGAGCAGAATTTCCGCCGGCAAAGCCCGGACTTCCAAGGGTTTCGGTCAGTAAAAGCCGATAAATCCGCCGGGAAAGGACGGCCTTTTGCGGCTCTTTCCCAATCTTTTGCGGAAATTTTCCGGCTCACGCTCCCCTCGGGGCGCTGCCTACAGAATTGGCAGTTGCGAAGAATCAACGAATTCAATTTAGCTTTTGCGGGGGCAGTTTCGGAGGGAGCCATGAAACGGCTGCATGTCACGGCGCTTCTTGCGGGATGCACGACGCTCGTCGCCGTGAGCCAGGCTGGAGCAGGTGGCTTCAGCCGCGGCGTCGCCGACACGGACCTCATCTTCGAGG
>JAEYXI010000546.1 GCA_023428515.1 Pseudomonadota bacterium
TCGCGCACCTGCTCAATCCGCGCGGCGCCTACAGGCATCCGGGCAAGCCCGGCCGCTCGGTGATCATCCTCGACGAGATCGACAAGGCCTCGCGCGACTTCCCCAACGATCTGCTGCGCGAGATCGAGGACCTCGCCTTCCGCGTGCCGGAGCTGTCGCGGCGCGCCAGCGGCCAGGCCGACCCCGAGACGCCGGGTGGGATTTCGGCCGATCGGCGGCCGATCGTGGTGGTGACCTCCAACGAGGAGCGACAACTGCCGGACGCCTTCCTCAGGCGTTGCGTCTTCCACGAGATCGCCTTCCCCGACGACGACACGCTGATGCAGATCGTCGCGAGCGGGCTGCGCAAGCGCCTGCCATCGAAGAGCCCGGACGATCCCAACGATCCAACGGGTTACGACCTGCCGGTCGAGGACGGTGCGGTCCTGCTCGGCTTGCTCGCGGAGTTCCGCGACCAGCGCCTGGACAAGCGGCCCGGCATCTCCGAGGCGATCGACGCAGCGACGCTGCTCGCCTATCCGCGCAGCCTGCCCTCCCCGCCGCTGGCCCAGCGCCTGCCGCTGATCGCGCCGGCGCTGGCCAAGCTGCGCAACGACCGCAACCTGCTCGCCAGCCTGATCGACGGCAGGATAACCCGGCTGGCGGTGTCGGGCTGAACCAATGAAAGCGAGCGCGGCCCCCGGCGACAGCTATCGCTTCGTGCCGACCGCCGAAGGCCTGATGGACCTTTTCCGGCGCTACGAGGAGGAGCGGTCGCTGGGCGGCATGGCCGAGGCGTTGCAGCGTGTGTCGCCGAACCAGCGCGTCGACACGATCGTCACCATACTCGGCTTGAACGCTTCGGGCGGATGGCGGCGCGCCGACGGCGACAGCGCCAAGGAGCTGTGGCTGCGCTATCTCACGCCGGTGCTGGCCGAAACGCGCGAATCCGCCGCGGCACTTGCCCTTGCGCTGGACGGCGGCCTGCCGGGCAGGTTCGAGCCGCCGATCGACCCGCCGGTCGAATTGCGACCGGTGCCGCTCGGGCTGTTCACGCCCCCAACCGTGAAGCCGAGAGCGCCGCCGCGCCCGGCATGGCGGATCCGGCTCGCGGATAAGGTCGAGCGGCTGCGCTTCGCCCTGTCCAGTTGGCGTGCGCGCTCGCTGGTCCTGGCCGCATTGGCGCTGATCTTGCTGGGTACGGCGTTGTCGCTTGGTCCCGGCTGGCTCTGGCCGGACGGATCGGCCAACGACGATCCGTCCTGTGCGCCAAATTGCGGTTCGGTCGATCCGGTCGAAAACAACAGCAGCGAAAGCGGGGTTCGGCGATCTTCGGAACTTGGCCCCGACACGAACCCCGATGATCCGACCGGCGACGACTATCGCGCGGCGCTCGCGGTCACCGTCGCCGCGGTCGACCAGCAGAACGGCTCGATCACGCCGCGCGCGCTGGCGCAGATCTATGCCGGCGAGTCGGACTTCATCGCCGATGCCGATACCTTCCTCACCGCCATGCTGAAAAGATGGCCGGAGGACCCCGACACGCCGCTTCGGCGCAACGCCGCCGGCGTGCAAGGCCTGCTGCAATACGCCTCGGTCTTCGCGGGGCTTGAAACCGGGCGGGCCGTAGCGGTCAGGCCGATCGAGCGCAACACGGCCGAGGACGAGTTCCTGCGCGGACGCCTGGGCCTCTTCAACTCCGACGGCGACGCCGGGCCGGCACGCCCGATCGCCGCGCAAAGCTGGCCGTCATGGCTGCCCTGGCTGGCGTTCCTGCCGCTGCTGCCAGCGCTTGGCCTGGCGGTGGCGTCGTTCCGTCCTGCGATAAAGGCGAGCCTCACCAATCCCGAAGCGGGCGCACGAGGCAAGCCGATAGAACTGCCCCTCGACGGGCTGATCGTTTCGGCCCCGCTGCCGGAGCGCAAACTGGCGCGCCAGATCGCGTGGCTAGAGCCTGTCGCCACCCGGCGCATTCACGGGGAAAGGAGCATAAGGGCGACGCTGGCGCGCGGCGGCTTCCTGACCGCCGTGATGCGGCGTCGGCCACATCTCGCCGAATATGTCTTCCTCGTGCCGCGGCGACGCATCGACGACCACGAACGCGACCGCGTGAGCCGCTTCATCGATGCGCTGGCGCGCGGCGGCCTGTCAGTCCAGGCCTATGACTACGATCCCGATCCGCGCAGCCTTATGCCGCGCCGGAGCGACGAGACCTTCACGCCCTCCTTCGATCTCAGGGGCCTGCGCGAACGGCATCCCGATGCGCGGCTGGTGCTGGTGACCGACGGAACGGAGCTGGTCGACTACTTCACGCTGAAGCCCCTGCCCTTCGTTGCCGAGGAGCTGGCGAAATGGCCGGCGCGCATGCTGCTGACGCCGGTGCCGATGGCCGAATGGGGCGAGCGGGAGATGAACATCGCCGATGCGCTGGGCGGCCTCGTCGGACGAGCTACGCCGGACGGTTTTCGCGACTTGGCAACCGCCTTCGGTGACCGGCCGAAGCAGCCGCCGCGCCCAGTCGCGCCGTCGCGCTTGCCGGGCGGTGAGAAAGGCATGATCCAGCGCGTCGTGTCGTGGCTGGTCGAGACCGAGCGCAGGCTTGGCGTCACCGACAACGTGGCGGCGCGCCCGGCTGCCGTGCGCTTCGACGATCCCGTCCTGCGCTCCGACGCGCCGCCGCCTGACGCCGAGGTCAGGGCGCTGCTGCGCGAGCTGCACCGCTGGCTGGGCCCGCGCGGCTTCCACTGGCTTGCCGCCTGCGCCGTCTATCCGCAGTTGCGTTTCGGCGTCACCGTCTATCTCGGCCTCAAGATC
>JAEYXI010000585.1 GCA_023428515.1 Pseudomonadota bacterium
CGACCCTCCCGTCTTCCCGACCAACTCAACACCCAGATCGGAAACGCGGCGTGGCGATGATGAAGCATGACCGCCCTAAGGCCCAGCCCACGACTGTGAGCCGCCGACCGCGCAGAGGCCAGCCGCCAAAGGCAGCGTTACGGCCCGTGAGCGAAAGGAGACTCGCAGGAGGCGGCGAGCCCCCTGATCGGGACGGAGAGGGTGAGATGGAAATGAAGGCCAGGCTACGCGAACCGCCAGACCGTCGTGCGCTTCACCTCGGTGTCTTCCAGCGCGCGGGTCACCGGCACTTGGTACTCTGCGAGTTTCGTCAGCCGCTCGCGTGGCAGATAGGAGCGGCCGGGGTCGCCGACCAGCACCGTTTTCCCGTCTTCCGCCAGTCGCGTGAACCACGGGATGAGCCTCTCGGCGAAGCCCTTGTCGTAGAACACGTCGCCGGCGAGAAGAACGTCGGCGCTGATGTCCTTGTCGACGAGGTCGCTGCCTTCGAAGGTAACCGCCACGCCATTCGCCGCAGCGTTCAGTCGGACCGCCGCCTCGCAGAACGGGTCGACGTCGGCGGCCAGAACCGTCTTCGCCCCGGCTTGCGCGGCCGCTATCGCGACCAGCCCGGAGCCCGTCGCGAAATCGAGCACGCTCTTGCGGCGCACGGTCTCGGGATTGTCGAGCACGTATCGCGCAAGACCTTGCCCGCCGGCCCATGCAAAAGCCCAGAAGGGCGGCGGCAGGCCGATCTCGGCCAACTCCTCCTCGGTGCGATGCCAGAGATCGTGCGCCTCGTCGGCGAGGTGGAGTTTTACCTCCGGCACATGCGGCGGCGCGAACAGCGCCGTGTTGGCGAGGATGAAGCGCTCCGCGTCTTCGGCCGCGATCCGCTTCCCGGTCAGGGCGCCGGCGTCAGCCCGCCCATGCGGCAGACTTCCTTCCATTCGGCCGGCGTCACCGGCTGCACCGACAGCCGCCCGAGCCGCACCAGCGCCATCTCGGAGAGCTTCGGATTGGCCTTGATGTCGGCGAGCGTCGGCGGCTTTGGCACCTCCTTAACCGCGCGGATGTCGACGCATTCCCAGCGCGGATCGTCGGTCGTGGTGTCGGGATGCGCGAGCTTGCAGACTTCGGCAATGCCGACGATGTCGAGGCCCTCGTTGGAATGATAGAAGAAGCCGAGATCGCCGATCTTCATCGCCTTCATGTTGTTGCGCGCCGCGTAGTTGCGCACGCCGTCCCATTGTGTGCCGGCCTTGCCCTTCTTCTTCAGGTCCTCGAAGGAAAAGACCGAGGGCTCCGATTTGAACAACCAGTAATTCATTGCCTGCCTCCTCAGGGATTCGATGGATTGACCGGATTGTTGAACGTCCAGTTCCAGGCGCGGATGCGGACGCTCTCGAAAAGGCCCGCCTTGGCGTACGGATCTTCGGCGCCGATCTTGGCGGCCTCGTTCTTGTCCTTCGCCTCGACCACAACCAGGCTGCCATACGGCTTGCCGTCATCGTCGAGGAAAGGGCCGGCGATCTTCAGCGTCCCGGTCTCGTTGAGTTCCCGCAGGAAGTCGAGATGTGCGGGCCGGTTGTCGAGCCGCACCTGCAGGTGGTCGGCCTTGTCCTTGCAGATCAACGCAAACAGCATGGATGAAACTCCTCTTCGAAAACTTAGCCGGCTTCGGCGCGCAGCGGCCGCGTCATCAGCGCCGATACCGCCTCGTTGATGGTGATCTTGCCGGCGAGGATCGCCGCGACGGCCGAAATGATCGGTGCCTCGATATCGCGCTCCCGGGCGATCTTCGCCGCGATTCCCGCGGTCGCCACGCCTTCTGCGAGCGGCCGCCCTTCCAGGCTTTCGCCTCGCCCAAGCGCCAGCCCGTAGGCGAAATTGCGCGACTGCGCCGAGGCGCAGGACAACAACAGGTCGCCGAGCCCGGAAAGCCCCATCACCGTCTCGGGCTCCGCGCCGAAGGCCTGTGCGATCCGTCTCAGTTCGACGAAGCCGCGCGTCACCATCGCCGCCTGCGCGCTGGCGCCGAGCCCGGCACCGGTGACCGCTCCGGCGGCGATCGCGAAGGCGTTCTTCAGCGCCCCGCCGCTCTCGACCCCCACGAGGTCACCCGTCGAATAGCAGCGGAAGCGCTCAGTCGAGAAAGACTGAGCCAGCGACGCCGCAAGTGCCTCGTCCTTCGCAGCGATCACCACCGCCGTCGGCAGGCCCCTGGCGAGATCAGCGGCAAAACTCGGCCCGGACAGCACGGCGACTGGATTTTTCGGCAGGAATTCACCGGCTATCTCGGACAGAAGCAGGCCTGTTTCGTGCTCGATGCCCTTGGCGCAGAGCACCAGCGGCACGCCTTGCGGCACATCGCGGCTGACGGCGCCAAGCACATTGCGCAGCGCTTGCGCCGGGATGACGGCGAGCACGCAATCGGTCGCCCCGAGCGCCTCGGCACTGTCGGTCGTGGGCTCGATGCCGCCGTCGATCTCGACCCCCGGCAAATAGCGCGGATTCTCGCCGCTCCTGATTGCTTCGACCATTGCCTTGTCACGGGCCCAGAGCCTGACCTCATGGCCGGCCCTGCGCATCTGCATGGCAAGCGCCGTACCCCAAGCTCCCCCACCGAGCACTGCGATGCAAGAACTCATGCCTTGGCTCCCCGCCGTCCCCCACCGACCACCGGCGCCGACACCTCGTCGAGTGGCCATCTGGAGCGCGGGACGAAACCGAAGGCGTCGTCGTTGCCGAGCCCCGCGCGGATGCGCTCGATGCCGGCCCAGGCGATCATCGCGGCGTTGTCGGTGCATAGTTCGTGCGGCGGCGCGATGAAGCGGAAGCCGCTTTTCGCGCATTGCGCTTCGAGAGCCGCCCGGATTTCCCTGTTGGCCGCGACGCCTCCTGCCACGACCAGCACGGGCGAGGCGATGTCGGAAAACTCGGCACGGAAACGCGAGAGACACCGCCCGACCCGGTCTGCCAGCGCATCCGACACCGCCGCCTGGAAGGAGGCGCAGATGTCGGCGACGTCCTGGTCGGACAGCGGCGCCGCGGCGGTTGCCGCCTGCCGCACCGCGGTTTTCAAGCCGGCAAAGGAAAAGTCCGGCTGCGCCGAACCTTTCATCGGCCGCGGGAAGGAAAAGCGCTTGGCGTCGCCGTCCTTCGCCGCCTTCTCGACATTCGGCCCGCCCGGATACGGCAGGCCCAGCATCTTGGCCGTCTTGTCGAAGGCCTCGCCCAGGGCGTCGTCGATCGTCGTCGCCCAGCGCTGGTATTGGCCGACTCCGCGCACCAGTACGATCTGCGTGTGGCCGCCAGAGACGAGGAGCAGCAGATACGGAAACGCAAGTCCGTCGGTCAGCCTGGCCGTCAACGCATGTCCCTCGAGATGGTTGATCGCCAGCAAGGGCTTGCCCGCCGCGCTTGCAACGGCCTTAGCCGTCATCAGCCCGACGATCAACCCGCCGACCAGACCCGGCCCGGCGGTAGCCGCCACCGCGTCGACGTCGGCGAGTTCAGTTCCCGAATCCGCAAGCGCCGCCTCGATAATGCCGTCCAGCGCCTCGACATGCGCTCGCGCCGCAATCTCGGGCACCACGCCGCCGAACGCCGCATGCTCCTCGATCTGGCTGAGCACGACGCTGGACAGGATTTCCGGCTCGGCACCCTCGCGCAGCGCGACCACGCTGGCGGCGGTCTCGTCGCAGCTTGTCTCGATGCCGAGAACGCGGATCATCTTGTCGCGCCGTTCGATCATTGCCGGGCTGGCAGGTCCTGGGATAGGAGGTTGCGGGCGACACCCGGTTCGCCAAGTGTCATCAACCGGGGCGTATCACGGACGGTGCCATGCAAACAACCGTGCTGAAGATCGGAAGCCGCGGCAGCCCGCTTGCCCTGGCGCAGGCACATGAGACGCGGGCGAGGCTGATGGCGGCGCACAACCTGCCGGAAGAGGCCTTCCCGATCGAGGCGATCACCACCAGCGGCGACCGCATCCAGGACCGCTCTCTGGCGGAAGCCGGCGGCAAGGGCCTGTTCACCAAGGAACTCGAGGACGCGCTGCTGGCCGGCCGCATCGATATCGCCGCGCATTCGTCGAAGGACATGCCGACCGTACTGCCAGAGGGCCTGGAATTGTCCGCCTTCCTGCCGCGTGAGGACGCCCGCGACGTTTTCATCGGCGTGGCGGCAAAGTCGATCATGGACCTGCCCCGGGGCGCAACGGTGGGCTCGTCGTCCTTGCGGCGGCAGGCGCTGATCCTCCGGATGCGCCCGGATCTCAAGGTCATCACCTTCCGTGGCAATGTACAGACCAGGCTGCGCAAGCTGCATGACGGCGTCGCTGACGGCACGATTCTGGCACTGGCTGGCTTGAAGCGGCTGGGACTGCAGAGCATCGTCACCGACCTGATGCCGCTACACGTGTTCCCGCCGGCACCGGGCCAAGGCGCCATCTGCATCGAGAGCAGGGTCGGCGATGCCCGCATCGAGAACCTGCTCGCCCCCATCAATCATGTGCCGACCGCGCAGGCCCTGGCCTGCGAGCGCGCCTTCCTTGCGGCGCTGGACGGCTCCTGCCGCACCCCGATCGCGGGACATGCGACGGTCGACGATCAAAAGCTCGTGTTCGACGGCGTGATCCTGTCGCCGGACGGCAAGCAGTCTCACAAGGCGTCGACGACCGGCGCCGCCGCAGACGCTGCCGAACTCGGCAGGGCGGTCGGCGAGAAGCTGCGTCGCAATGCCGGCGCGCATTTCTTCGATGGCTGGAGCTAGGCCGCATGGCCGGCAAGGCACGGGTCCTGGTGACGCGGCCGGAACCCGGCGCGTCCGAAACCGAGCAGCGGCTTGAGGCGATGGGCTTCCAGCCCATCAAGCTGCCGCTTCATGAAATCAGGCCCCTGGCAGTAAATGGCGATGCAGTCCCAGGCGACCCTGCCGCAGTAGCGATCACCAGCGCCAACGCAATCCGCCACGCGCCGAACTCTGTGATTGGAAGGCTCAGGCATCTGCCCTGCTTCGCGGTCGGAGAGGCGACAGCCCTCGCAGGCGCCGATGCTGGCTTTTCGAATGTGATCGAGGGTGGCGGCAATGGCGAGGCCCTCGCCAGGACGATTGCCGAGCGGCATCCCTACGGACCACTTATCTACCTTTGCGGAAGGGTACGCAGGCCTATTTTCGAGGATATGCTCGCCAGCGAGGGCATCGCAATCCACGCTGTCGAAACCTATGATACGGTAAACCTCGACCATACGGCGGAGGAGGTCATAAATCTCACGGCACGGCATCCCATCGATTACGCACTGGTCCATTCGGCCAATGGAGCCAAGGTTCTGGCCGCGACCATCCGCCGGCCGGAACTCGAGTATCTATTTCAAGATACGGTTTTCGCCTGCATTTCCGGCCGGGTCGCCGAGGCCCTTGGCGGCTGGCCTCATGAAAGAATGCGGATCGCGTCGGAACCGGACGAAGCCGCGCTGCTTTCCCTGCTCGAACACATGCCGGGCAAGGCGTCATAACCCTGCCCCTTTTCTTAGGGCATCGCTATGATAGTGATCGGCACCCTTCACCTTTCCGGATTCTCGAACCCCTTGCGGAGGCCGTAATGGTCAAGACACCCAGGACACGGCATTCGAACACGCCGCGTGAACCGATGACCATTGAACTCGGGCCGGACGAAGTTTCGCGCGTCGCATCGGAAGGCGAGGCGCCAGGGACAGATTCCACCGAGATTGCGAAGGAAGACATCGGCGCGTCCGAGGCGACAGCCGCGTCGTCTGATACGCCCCCTTCGCCTGATGAAGCCGCCGATGCCGCAGCGTCGCAGGAGGTGCCGTCGGAGGATACATCGGAGCCGGTTTCCGCATTTGCCCGGAAAGAGGAACCAGCCGAGACCGAGGCGCCTCAAAGCAGGCCGCAGGAACAGCCGCCTGTCGACGAAGCCTGGCCACAGGCTGCGCCACCTCCTCCCCGCCCGTCGCGAGGCACTGCCCTGACGGCCGGTCTGGTCGGCGGTATCGTCGCGCTCCTTGCGGCCGGCTTGCTGCAGTTCACCGGCATTCTCGGCACACCCGGCCCGTCCGACGATGCGAGCGTGCCGCCATCCGTGGAAACCGACATTACCGCACTGAAATCCGAGGTCGAAGGACTGAAGGCGGCCTCGGGCGATGAAGGCGAGGTTTCCGGTAGGGTCGACGGTCTTTCGCAGGCGCTCGACCAGGTGAAGCGCGATATTGCCTCGCTTCGGCAAGCGGCCGAATCTGGAGGAACTGGGGAACCTGCCGAAGTGGCTGCGCTGAACGCCAAGATCTCCGAAATCGAAACCAGGATCAGCGCGATCGGTCCTGGTCCGGACGGCGCCACCCCCGAAGACGTCGCCGCCATCAATGAAAAGATCGCTGGCGTCGAGGCGCTGGCAAAAGCGGCCGGCGAGGCCGAGTCGTCCATAAACAATCGTCTTGGCGCCTTGGAGCAGAGCCTTGCCGCGCTGACCGGCAAGGTCGATTCGCAGGCGCAGCAGCCCAAGGTCGCGCTGGCGATCGCTGCCTCTGCGCTAAAAGCGGCTATCGAGCGCGGCTCGCCCTTCGAGCCGGAACTCGAGACGCTGGCTGCTGTCGCACCACAGGCTCCCGGCCTCGCGGAACTGCGTCCCTACGCGGAAAAGGGCATAGCGACCCGTGCCGAGATCGTTGCCGAGACCGACTATGCCGCCAATGCAATGATCGCTGCGGCGAATCCGCCCTCTGAAAACGCTGCCTTCTTCGAGCGGCTTCTCTCCAGTGCTGAATCGCTGGTGACGGTGCGTCCCATCGGCGCGGTCGAGGGACCCGGCGCTCCCGAAACGGTCGCGCGCATGGAAGTTGCGTTGAAGGCCGGCGACCTCACC
>JAEYXI010000608.1 GCA_023428515.1 Pseudomonadota bacterium
GTTCACGATCACCCTGCTTCGCGACGCGGACCGTCAGATCAGCGGCATGGCCGCCATAATGCGGGACGTGACGGTCCGCCTCGAGGAAATGCGCGCGCTGAGACGACGGCTGGCCGGATCGTCCGCCTAGGGTTCGCCGATCGCACGGCCCGGCCACTCAATGGCGGGATTTCAATTGGGCGGCCAGTCCTCGCTTATGTACGGTGCTGACGGCGAAAATTCGGCGTCGGACGTCCCGGGGGGGGGCGAATGCGACGCCAGAGTGGTTGGGAATGTTCGTTTTCGGGCAAATGCAAAATTGGGACCCTTCGGCCGAGATGGGGGCGCGTTACGGACCGACCGATTTGCGGCCGAAAGCAGTCTGTCAGCTTCGGGCGTCCCGATAGGGAAAGCAATCATTCAATGGGGCTATAGATTCGCCGGCAAATCGGGCTGTTATCACTGTTGGTTGCCGACCTCTTCAGTCGCCGGCTTCGTGGAATAGTTTGCGATAGTGGTTTGGCGTGACGCCGATGTATTTCTTGAAGACGCGCGAGAAGTACTGCGAGCTGCTGTAGCCCATCTGCATGGCAATGTCGGTAACGTGGGAGTCGGTTTGGGCGAGTTGCTCGCAGCTGCGCTTGATCCGCAGGCGCTGGCGATAATCGTTGGGCGCCATTCCGACTTCCTGCTTGAACATCTGGTAGAGCTGGCTGCGGCTGCAGCCCAGTCGGTAAGGCAGGGTGGCAATATCGTCTTCGCTGTCGAGCTCGGCCTGAAGCACCTCTTCGGCCTGCCGCACCAGAGGGCTTTGGGAACGGCCGACGCGACCGGTCGAGCGCGTTTTCCAGAAGTCGATCAGGGACGCATAGAGCTTGGCCCGGATCTCCGCAGTGAGCATAGGTGAGCCGATCAGCACGTTGGGGTCGGCCAAAAGGTTGCCCAGCGCCGCGAGATTGCGCATCAGCGAGTCGTCGAGCTGAACCGGCGCAGTGGGCAGCATGGCAAGGTCGTAGAGCGCTGCGATTTCCTCGGAGGGGATGAGCCTGGCCACGCGCATCGCCGCTGCGCGTGGCCGGAATTCTATCCAGAGCAGCTGGCAGGGCGTGTAGACGCCGTTGACGATGCGATGCGGGTGGTTGGGAGGAAACAGCACCCCGTGGCCACCGACCACCCTGAATAGGCGATTGCCCGGATATTCCCAGCACGCCTCGCCGTTGCGAACGAAAATCAGTTCCATACCGTCGTGATCGTCCCAGCTGTCGGCGGTCGCTACCGCCTTGCGAAACTGCACGAAGCCGAAAAAGGCGATCTCGGGGACGCCGAAATCGGCGCCGGCAAAGGTAGGTTGCTGACCGAAGAGTTGCGAGCCGTGCATCAGTGAAGGTCCGGTTCGGAGTTGGAAACTTCGAAAGCATCGGCAAGCGTGATAGCCGCCGACTTCAATATGAGCGCGTCGCCGGTCCGCATGATCAGACTGTCGAAGGCGACGCCACCGGGCTCTGCGCTGACCGCTATTGGCTGGTCGTTGAGCAATAAAGTCGCGTCCGTTGCTGCGCCGCCCAGACGCTCTAGCACCAGTTCGCCGCCCAGTAGCCGTAATTCCAGCCGCCCTCCGGTCACGGTGACAGTTCCCCAGGCATCAGCGACAGAGAAAACGCTTCGAAACGCTCCGTCCCGCTGAGTCCTCGGCCGGAAGGCGAGCGCATGGCGCGTCATGTCGAATGCGAGGCCGGCACATGCAGGAATGATGCCCCAGCTCGAGAGTGAACGGGCATAGTTGGAGCCACATTCCATCTCGTTCCAGGGGTTGCGGCGATAGCCGTCGTAGCGGTTACGGACGGCGACGAAGGTTTCTATGGCATCCTCGATCATGCCGTACTGCAGAAGAGTACAGCCCAGTGCATATTCCATGCCGTGCAAGGTCTCCCGCGCATAGGGGATGCTGACGAATGGTATTCGAGAGTCCACCGGCCAAGCCGCCACGATGGTGCCCGACTCGTCACCATAGCCGAAGACCCGGCCCGAATTGGGCACAGTCTTGAGCGCCTGCTTGTAGTTCAGGCGGCGGATGGTCGCCAACGCCGTCATCGCCTTGTCGCGGCCATAGATCTCCGGCAGGCCGTAAAGGCCAGCGTGCCACTGGCTCGCCAGTTGGTCGATGAAACAGGCCTCGCCAAGCTGATACTTGATCTCCTTGTGCTCATTGCTCCAATAGAGCAGCTCGGTCGACGCACCGGGCAGCCGCCGCGAACGCGTCGCCGCACGGAATGGCTTGAGTAAAGCCTTGTCCGAGAGGTCGACGGACTGGATGTAGTGGCTGCCGTTGAACAGCGTCTCGTCGATGAAACGGCGCCCACGCTCCGCCATATCGCGGTAGGTCCCGGCTCCGGCGTCGCCCAGCGCGTCGGCCATTTGCGCGGCCGCAGCCAGGGCGCCGACGTAATAACCGGAGAGCCATCCGTTCGGTCCGAACAGCTCCATGTCGAGCGTATGATGCTGGCGGCCGTGCAGGACGCCTGTCCGGTCCGGGTCCCAGCGATCCGGATTCCTGGAACTCCAGGCGTATTCGAGCGCGGACTTTACGGCGGGCCAGATCGACCGCAGCCACTCGGTGTCGCCGCTGAGCTTCCAGTCGCGATAGGCGAGCATGATGGCGCCGAATTGCCCGTCGACGCAGGCGCGTTCGGTTTGCAGGCGGGCGCCCAGTGGCAGACCAAGGCGGAAGCTCATAGAGCCATCGGCATCGAGGTTGTAGCGGAAGTCGGCCTGGCGCATGCCGCGCGACAGACGTGGAAAGAGGAAGGCCACCGCCTGCTGGTAGTTCCAGACATGTGTGCAACTTCCCTCGCAGCTCCCGGCCGCGGGATGGCAGCCCTCCCAGCCGTAGAGCGTGCCATCCTCGAGCCGCAGCACGGTCGGCGATTTGAGGGTGCTCAGATTGGCGCCGGCGGCCTCCAGCATGGGCCAGGGGATGTCGGCGCCATAGAGCGCATCGCGAAACTCAAGGGTCGACGACTCCAGTGCGTCCCAGCGCCTGAACGCTTCGTCGGCCACGTGGGTGACATCTGGCCATTCGGTGGCATACCAATTCTTCCACGTGCCGCTTGCCGGGGAATGCTCGGTGAAATGCCAGACCGGCGAGATCCAGTATTTCTGGAAGTTCGGTACGTGCCACCCGATCAGCATGCGTACGGTGCCGGTCTCGCCCGGAGGGACGGTCACGTGCCCGGCAAGCAGTGAGCTGTCACGGTCCCGGATCATCCCGCCGCGATCGTCGCGGGTCTTGTACATCCGGTCCTTGATGCGACCAGGACGCGTAAAGTCGTTCCAATAGACCTCGAGCGCATCGTACCAGAGCCCGCGGTAGAAATAGGTCTGCCGACTGGAGTCGGCCGCGTCGGTTGCGATCAGCAACTCCGCACGATCGGGCTCCTCTTCATCGACCTCGTCATCGAAGAGGCGGATGCCGGTCCATCCCTTCCCCCGCACCGGCCGCGCCATCGGCTGTCCCGGCATCTCGTGCCCCAGCACGCCCGCCAGGGTGAACTCCACTGGCACGTCCAGCGGATTGCGGAATGTCGCCTCGAAGAAGGCCGCCGGAAGGCTCGAGTCGCGCTCGTTACAGGGAATGAAGGGATTGAAAGCGCGGAGCGTCACCGTGCCGGGAAAGGCGGGATCGTCGAAATCGAGCGACGCCACGGGGAAGCGGCCGTCGAAACTGTTGCGCTCGAAATGCGGCATGCCGACTAGCGAACCCCGCCGCGCGCCGAAACCGAAGCTGCGATAGGCTTCGCCGACCAGGCTGCCCATGGCGCTGTCGCGATAGGGACCGTTGAGCAGGCGCGCATCGATCACCCGCCCGCCGGCCTCGGCTTTGACGGCGAAATGCGAGAGACCGTTGAGGCTGCCCTTGGCCGGACGATTGAAGATTTCCCAGTCGACCAGCCGCCCGGCGCCTGAGACCCCGATGCAGCCGGTGCCGATACCGCCCAGCGGAAATGAAATTTTTGCGCTCCGGTCCCCTTCGTAGATGAAGGGGAGCGGTGTCACTTTGTCCGACACGATTGCTCCTCCCGCAGGGGCGAAAGCAAATTTGTGCACAAAAGTCCAGAGGACGGAAGTGGACGCATCGTTGCACGCTCCGCCCTAACGTAGGTATCGAGCCTTGTTCCGATGCAAATGAAAGCCTGATGCATAATTCACACTTCACCTACACCGGCCGCCAACTCGACCGCATCTCCTTTCCGCTCGGCGGCATCGGCACCGGCTCGATCGGTTTTTCGGGCGCCGGACGGCTGATCGACTGGGAAATCTTCAATCGCCCGGCCAAGGGTATCGGCAACGGCTTCTCGCATTTCGCGGTGAAAGCCGAGCGCGACGGCAAGGTATTGGACACGCGTGTCCTCAACGGTCCCTTCTCGGGTGACCTCACGGGCGACTATCGCGCGGAATGGGCACGAGGCTTCGGTGCGGGCGCGCGCCGGGACTCGCTGGCGGGTGTACCGCATTTCGATAATGCGAGCTTCGAAGGACGTTTCCCTCTCGCCAATCTGACGCTGTCGGACCGGCATTTCCCGGGTGAGGTCAGCATCGAGGCGCTCAACCCCTTCATCCCGCTCAACGATCGGGATTCGAGCCTGCCCGTAGCGATGTTCGCCTTCACTATCCGCAACACCTCCGACGCGCCGATCGACTACACGATCGCCGGCGTCCTCGGCCACGGCGCGGTACAGCCGACCGCGGCCAAGCCCTTCAGCGAAAGCGGCGTCGAGGGTGTCGCCATCGCCACGCCGCAGCGCGGCGCCAACGATCCCCGGCACACGCAGTTGGTCATCGCGACAGATGCGGCTGGGACCAGCCGGCAGACCTATCTGTTTCGCGGCCTTTGGTTCGATGCGCTGCAGATCTACTGGAACGATTTCACGCGCCCCGGTCGTTTCACGGAGCGCGCCAGCGTGCCCGACTACGATGCCGGCGGCATGCCGCGCGACCGCGACCACAGCCTGCAGGCGGCCCACATCACCATTCCGGCCGGCGAATCCCGGACGGTGCGCTTCGTCATCGCCTGGTACGTTCCGATCTACGAGAAATATTGGACGTCGCAGTATTGGCACTTCACCGAGCCGCCGGCCCCCGGCGCGACCTGGCAGAACTGGTACGCAGCGGAATGGCCGAGCGCCCGCGCCGTGGCGCTCGAGGCGCTTGGCCGCTGGGACGAACTGGCTGGCGGCACGCGAGCGTTCCGCGACGCGGTGTACGACTCGACCCTGCCGCTCGCCACGCTCGACGCCGCTGCCGCGAACCTCAGCATCCTCAAGAGCTCCACCGTCACCCGCCTGACCGACGGCTCACTCTATGGCTGGGAAGGCGTGTGGCCGGATGTCGGCAGTTGCGAAGGCACCTGCAGCCACGTGTGGAACTACCAGCAGGCAGTGCCATTCCTGTTCCCGTCGCTGGCGCGGTCGATGCGCAAGCTCGACTATGAGCACAATCTCGACGCGGCGGGCGGCATGAGCTTCCGCCTGCCGCTTCCGCTCGGCACCGACACGCGCACCGAAAGCCCTTGCGCCGACGGCCAGTTCGGCAACGTCATGAAGCTCTATTGGGACTGGAAGCTGTCCGGCGACGACGAGTGGCTGCGTTCTGTATGGCCGATGGTCAAGCGCTCCATCGCCTATGCGTGGAGCCCCGAAAATCCGGATCGCTGGGATGTCGAAAAGACCGGCGTGCTCTGGGGGCGCCAGCATCATACGCTCGACATGGAGCTGTTCGGGCCCAACAGCTGGCTCACCGGCTTCTACCTCGGGGCGCTCAAGGCCGGCGCCATCATGGCACGCCATCTTGGCGACCTCGACGCTGCCGCGGAATACGAGCCGCTCTACAAGAAGGGCCGCGCCTGGATGCGCGACAACCTCTTCAACGGCGAGTATTTCGTACAGAAAGTGGATCTCGGCGATCGCTCGACCCTCGATCCCTATGTCGGCGGCCGCACGTCGCGACGCCTTGCCGGCGCCAACATCTACGAACTCTACTGGAGCGACGAGCATGGCGAGCTCAAGTACCAGGCCGGCCAGGCTTCGCTGGTCGATCAGGTGCTCGCGCAATGGCATGCCGATCTATATGGCTTGGGCGATATTTTCGACCGCGAGCAGGTGAAGTCCGCGCTGCAGGCGATCTATCGCTACAACTTCAAGCCGGATCTGGGTGAGGTGTTCAATCCCTGCCGCGTGTTCAGCGTGAAGGGTGAAGCCGGTACGGTGATTTGCGACTATCCGCCGGACGCCCGCCGGCCTGCGGTGCCCGTGCCCTATGCGCAGGAAACCATGCACGGCTTCGAATACAGCTTCGGCGGCGCGCTCTATCAGAATGGACTGCTTGAGCAGGGCGCCGAGGTGTTCAAGGCAGTGCGCGACCACTATGAAGGCGCCAAGCGCAATCCGTGGAACGAGATCGAGTGCGGCTCGAACTATGCCCGCTCGATGGCGAGTTGGGGCGCGGTGCCGACGCTCTCGGGCTTCAGCTACGACGCGCACGGGAAGAGCATTGGCTTTGCCCCGCTGGTGCGGGACCGCGAAGGCTTCCGCAGCTTTTTCTCGTGCGGCCCTGCCTGGGGCGTCGCGACGCTGGTGGATGGTCGCTTCAGCATCGAGGTGCGGCAGGGCCAGTTGGCTCTCGCCCGCGTCACCTTGCCCGGTCTCGGCACGGACTCGTCCGTCACCGCCACGCTCAACGGCGCGTCGCTTACGCTCAGCGTTGAGCACGGTGCCATCGGCTTTACGCCGGCCATCCTCGATCTCGGCAGCACACTCATCATCGAGACGACTTCGTTGACCACGGCGACGTTGCAGGACGTCGCCACACTACAATAGGAGGAAACCCATGCATCGCCGTCAGTTTATGTTGCTCTCCGGTAGCGCACTCGGGCTGGTCGGTTTTGGCCGCCTCGCGGTGGCCGCCCCGGCTGCCGATATCACCGCAACGCTCAATGTCTTCCGTCCGGCGACGGATACCGACATTCAGCTCACCGACGCGGCGATCGCGCGCTTCAGGCAGAAATTTCCGAACGTCACGATCAAGCCGCAATACGTGCCGACCAACCCGTGGGGCGAGTACATCAACCAACTGATGAACAGCATCGGCGGCAGCGCTTCGCCGGACGTCGTGATGATGGCGACCGAGGGCGTCTCGACCCTCGCCAGCCGCGACATCCTGCGCGACATCATGC
>JAEYXI010000611.1 GCA_023428515.1 Pseudomonadota bacterium
CGGCTCGAATTCGACGAAGAATTCGAACTGGAGTTGCTCGACGAATTGGAGCTCGAGTTCGAGGAGCTGTTCGACGACGAGTTGGAGCTCGAATTGCTCGACGAGTTCGAACTGGAATTCGACGAGCTGTTCGATGAGGAGTTGCTCGACGAGTTCGACGAGCTGTTCCCGGCGACGATGATCGAACCGTCGCTGCTGGCGGTATTCTGTCCGATGCGCTTGGCGTCCGGCATCGGGACCGAATACTCCTTGGCATCGACCGCAGTCGTGGCCAAAGCGGCCACGCCCGCGACCAGGGCGGACTTCAACTTCCATTGTCTTGACATGGCAGTTACTCCTTTGTCCGGACCGTCTTGGCGGTCCGGCGGAGGAACGGCCCTTCAGCCGGTTTATTCCGCACGCCCTGGGGTTTAACGGCGCGCTCCTGCCAGTGCTTCGGCTTCTTCCTCCGAGGACAGCGGCTCACCGGCTTGGATCGCCTGGAGATAGGCGTCGAGCGCCTCCGACGACGACGCCGGCGCGTAGCCGCCAGCATCGCCTGGCGCGGCGACCGCGAAGCTGACGCGCCACTCGCCGCCAGAATTGCAGGCCACCGACACCACTGTCGAGCGGTCGGCGGAATCGAGCTCGAACTCGCGGCAGACATTTTGCGCCTCGTCGCGGAAGGTCGCGATGGCGCGCAAGCGGCCGCCTGCCGCAAGCGCGACCTCCTGCCCTGCAGGCACCGTCTCCAGCGCCTCGCGGATCGCCGGCTCCACGACGCCCGCCACCGACATTCCGCCAGGCTGCGGCGCGCTCCCGCCGGCAGCCCAATAGCCGGCCAGCCCGCCGATCACGGCCGCGATCGAAGCTGCGAGCGGCAAGGTCCACTGCCGCGTGGTCGGCTGCGTCTGTGCCTTGCGCGCCTCGAACGGCACCACCGTAGCCGATCCCGCTGCCTTCGCCTTTGCATCTTCCGCCCGCTTGGCCGCAACCATGCCTTCGACGGCAGCCTTGAGCTTCTCTGGCACCGGCTCGTCGAGCAGCGGCTTCAGCGCAGCCTGCGCCTCGGCCTTCGTCTCGATGAACATGGCGACGCGCGCGACCAGATCGTCGTCTGTCTCCATCGCCTTCTCGATGTCAGCCATCTCGTCGGCGTCGAGCTCGCCATCGGCGAACCGCATCAGTATCTCGTCGGGAAAGGTCTTGTCGGTCATTATCCAGGCCCCTTGACGACGGCAGAACGTTCCGGCGGCGCGGATATTCCGGCCGCCTCGGCAAGATTTCTGCGCGCCCGCGCGAGCCGGCTCATCACCGTGCCGATCGGCACGCCGAGCACGTCCGCCGCCTCCTTGTAGGAAAGCTCCTCGACGCAGACGAGCAGCAGCACCTCGCGCTGTTCCTCCACCAGCCCGTCGATCGCCGCCGCAACGCTCTTCAGCGTCAGCCGCGCTTCCGTCTCGCGCTCGCCGGACGCGCCGACGAGATCGACCTGCGCCTCGATGTCTTCCTGCGGGCCGGCCGTCTTTCGCTTTCTCACCTCGTCGATCCAGAGGTTCCGCAGGATGCGGAACATCCAGGCGTCGAAGCGCGTGCCCTGCTGGAAGCTCGCGGCATTCGCCAGGGCGCGCTCACAGGCCATCTGCACGAGATCGTCGGCCAATTCGCGCGAGCGGCAGAGCGAGATCGCGAACCGCCTGAGGTTGGGCAGGAATCCGACCAGCTGGTCCTCGAGGCTTCCTCCCGTCATTGTGTTCTACGGTCCATTGCGCTCGAAGGCCTGCATTGACATACGGTTGGGAATAAACGGCGCCCGCGTCCGTTTCCCGCATCGAGACATCTGGGAAATCGGTGATGCCGGGAATGTGAGGAAATCGTGGGCATAGTCAACTCATTGCTGAAGCCTCGCCTGTTCTTGCCCGTCTGGATGGTGATGGCGCTTCTTGCCGAGCCGCAGGTACCGGCCGGGCCGGTCTTCGAGTTTGGCCCGAAGCCTGCCTTCGCCGACGACGATGATGGTGATGACGGCGGCGGTGGTGGTGGCTATCGCTCGAGAGGATCTGACGACGACGATCGCCCATCTTTCAGGCGCTCCGGCCCCAACCTTTTTCGCGCGCTGACTAATCGCTTCATTCCGCGCCGTCCGCGGCGGGAAGCCCGCTCCAGACAAAGAGAAGCTCCCCTGCCCGACCGTGCGCCGGACGAGGTCGTCGTTGCCGGCGCCACCCAGCCGCAGATCGACGGGCTGCTCGCCGGCGGCTTCACCGTAATCGAACGCGCCGAGATCGGCAGCTTCGGCGGCGAGGTGCTGCGCCTGCGCATCCCGGCCGGCACCGGGCTCGAGGCCGCGCGCGACCTCGTCGTCGCCGCCGCTCCGCAGTCGCTTGCCGACTTTTCACATTACTACCGCTCGGAACAGGCCGAAGCCTGTTCCGGCCAGCACTGCGCTTTCATCGGGTTGATCGACTGGCCCGGAACCGCCGGCCTGCCTTCCGGCTGCGGCGGAAGCGTCACCATCGGCCTCATCGACACGGCCATCAACCCGGACCACGCAGTCTTCGACGGCGGGCGGATCGAAGTGGTCCGCCTCTCCGACGAAGCCCTGCCGGAATCCGGCAAGCAGCATGGCACGGCCGTCGCCGCGCTTTTGGCGGGCGCCGCCGGCAGCCGCACGCCCGGCCTGCTGCCGGGCGCGGAAGTCATAGCCATCGACGCCTTCTACAGGGGCGGTCGCCGCGACGACCGGTCAGGCGTCTATGAATTGCTGCGCGCGCTCGACATGCTCTCGCAGCGTGGCGTGAGGGTCACCAATATGAGCCTCGCCGGCCCGCCCAACATACTGCTCGAACGGCTTGTGCAACAGCTTTCCGCCGATGGAATGGTCATCGTCGCAGCTGCCGGCAACGGTGGGCCCAAGGCGGCGCCCGCCTATCCGGCGGCTTATGCCGACGTGATCGCCGTTACCGCAGTCGACCGCTCGAAACGCGCCTACCGCCGCGCCGGGCGGGGCGAGCATATCGACCTCGCCGCTCCAGGCGTCGAGGTCTGGACCGCGGCCTCCATTTCGGGCGGGCGCCCCAAGACCGGTACCTCCTTCGCGGCGCCCTTCGTCACGGCTGCCGTGTCGCTCCTGAAAGCCGCCAACGACAACGCTTCCGCCTCCGACATCCTTGCCGCCCTCGGGCGCTCGGCGGAAGACCTTGGCGAGCCCGGCAAGGACCCGGTTTTCGGCTGGGGCCTGATCAATGCCCGCGCCGCCTGCGCCGCCGCAGCGAAAAAAGCCTGACGGCGGTCGATTTCCTGCCCGGAAATTCTTGACAGGGCTACCCCTCAGCGCCTATCTCAGCGCCGCGTTAGCACTCGTCTCTGGTGAGTGCTAACGAAGTCCGGCGTCGCCTGGACGGAGGAATCTCAAACATCCGCACGAGGATAGAACCTATGGCAAAGTCCAAATTCCGGCCGCTGCATGACCGCGTGGTCGTTCGC
>JAEYXI010000702.1 GCA_023428515.1 Pseudomonadota bacterium
GCTTCACCTATCCGTCATGGGTGATGAATGCGCTCGGCGGCATAGCCGAAACGATCGATCCGATGGTCGTTTGTGCGGCCAAGACCGTGGCGCTCTCGGCGCTCAGGCTGATCGAGGATGCTTCCGCATGTGACGCCGTGCGCAAGGAATTCGTCGAGCGCACCGGCGGCGGTGTTGGCGGCGAGCGCTGGGTCGCGCCGCTCTGCGACTACGATCCGCCCATTCATTTCCGCTGGCCGGAATATGTCACCACGCCGCGCGGCCGCGACTGGTGGATACCGGCCGTCCCCAACGCATGAACCGAGGAGACCGACATGACCAGACATGAGAGCATCTCTGCCGCCGAGCCCTTCTCGCTGCAGCGCCGCAACCCGTCGGGCGGGACCAAGCCGCTCGCAGGTTGGGGTTTTCGCAACGAGACCGATGTGCTGACCGACGTGCTGCTGGGATCGCCGGCCTTCCTGCGCCACCTCTCGACCAGTTCGCTGTCGCGAAAGCATCTGCGCGAGGCGCCCTGCAACATCCAGACCGCGCAGGCCCAGCACAAGGACCTCGTGGCGGCCTACGAGAATTTCGGCGTCAACATCCACTGGCATGAGCCGACGCCGGAACTGCCGATGCAGGTCTATTCGCGTGATTCGAGCGTGATGACGCCTTACGGCGCTGTCATCACCGCCATGGCTAATTGGTGGCGGCGCGGCGAGAACTACGCGGCGATCCGCACCTATGAGAAGCTGGGCATCCCGATCTACGACATGGTCACGGCGGGAACTTTCGAGGGCGGCGACTTCAACGTCATCGAGGATGGCGTGGTACTGATCGGCTGCGGCGGCGCGAGGACCCAGGAGGAGGGCGCCCGGCAGGTGCAGGACTGGTTCGAGAAGGAGGGATGGGAGACGCGGCTCGCCTTCATCGACGAATATTACGTGCATATCGACCTGATGGTCGTGCCGATCGCCGAGAAGCTGACGGCCGTGTGCCTCGCCTGCACGGAACCAGGCATCGTCGACTGGCTGAAGGGCAAGGGGCACGAGATCATCGACGTGCCCTTCCAGGATACGATGGCGCTCGGCTGCAACTTCATGTCGCTCGGCAAGGATCGCGTCATTGCGCCCGTCGTGTCGAAGACGCTGATCGGCCAGTTGGAGGCGCGCGGCTTCGATGTCGCGGCGGTCGACATGAGCGAGATCTCGAAGACCGGCGGCGGCATCCACTGCATGGCTCAGGCTTTGAAGCGCGTGCCGGCGTAGTTCTCGCGACGAGAAGCCAATCGTTTAGGCTTGACGTGGCAGCTTCGGTGCCGATGAGCGGGCTCGGCCTGTGCTGTACATGGCTTCGGCTTACCGGCAGCCGAGATTCGCCAAGCAATTCAGCGAGCAACTAGCTCTCAGCAGAAGTTCTTCGGAACAGACGGAACCCGCGCGCCGGTCCTCCACTGCACACGCAAACGCCTCGGCGTTAACCATCTGTTAACCATTTTTTCGGTACACCGAAGCAACCGAAAATTTACCAAAGTGACCAATGTGTTAACGCAACCCCGGCCCATCCGCCTCAAGGGGCGATCCTTCCTTGCCCTTGCGCTGAGCCCCGAACTGCCCTTCGAGGATTGGCTGGCTCGGCTCGACGATCTCGCGGCCCGTTCCGCCGGATTTTTCCTGAGGCGGCCGGTGGTGCTTGATGTCGACGGACTGGACATAGACCGCTCCGAGTTGCGCGAACTTGTCAGCCAACTCGGCACGCGCAATGTGCGAATCATGGGCATCGAAGGCGCCCGCCCGTCGCTGCTCGGCGCGGACCTGCCACCCGCGATGACCGATGGCCGTCCGGCTTCGGATTTCGAGCCTCCGGCCGCTGCCGAGGAGACAACCGAACAGCATGCCGAGGAAGCGGAGGTTGTCGAGATACTGACTGCTGCCGCGCCGGTGGCCAAAACTGTCCCTTCGATGATCGTGACCGAGCCGGTGCGCTCGGGCCAATCGCTCTTCTTTCCGGAAGGGGACGTCACAGTCATCGGTTCGGTCGCGTCAGGCGCGGAGATCGTCGCCGGCGGCTCCATCCACATCTACGGCACGCTCAGGGGACGGGCGCTGGCCGGTACGAGCGGAGACGCGGCGGCCAGGATTTTCTGCAGCCGGCTCGAGGCGGAACTGATCGCCATCGACGGTTTTTACAAGACGGCCGAGGACATGGAGCCGGACCTGCGCGGACGGGCGGTGCAGATCTGGCTCGAAGGCGAAACCGTCAAGACGGGAACACTCGGCTGAGCCGAAAGCGGGTCCAGAGGAACAGGAGAGGTCAATGGGCAAAGTAGTCGTGATCACATCGGGCAAGGGCGGCGTCGGCAAGACGACCACCTCTGCCGCACTGGGCGCAGCGCTTGCGCAGAACGGCGAGAAGGTCGTCGTCGTGGATTTCGACGTCGGCCTGCGCAACCTCGACCTCGTCATGGGTGCGGAACGGCGCGTTGTCTACGACCTCGTGAACGTCATACAAGGCGAGGCCAAGCTGGCGCAGGCCCTGATCCGCGACAAGCGCGTGGAGACGCTCTACCTGCTGCCGGCCTCGCAGACCCGCGACAAGGACAACCTCACGCCCGAGGGCGTCGAGAAGGTGGTCGCCGCCCTGAAGAGCGCCTTTGACTGGGTGATCTGCGACAGCCCAGCCGGCATTGAGCGCGGCGCCACGCTCGCCATGCGCCACGCCGACGTCGCCATCGTCGTGACCAATCCGGAAGTTTCCTCTGTGCGCGATTCCGACCGCATCATCGGTCTCCTGGATTCCAAGACGCTGAAAGCCGAGAACGGCGAGCGCATGGAGAAGCACTTGCTTCTCACCCGCTACGATCCCTCGCGCGCCGAACGCGGCGACATGCTGAAGGTGGACGACGTCCTCGAGATACTTTCGATCCCGCTGCTCGGCATCATCCCGGAGAGCATGGATGTGCTGAAAGCGTCCAATGTCGGCTCGCCGGTCACGCTGGCGGACGGCGCAAGCCTGCCCGCCCGCGCCTATTTCGACGCCGCGCGCAGGCTCAAGGGCGAGGCGCTGCCGGTGACTGTTCCCGGCGAAAAGCGCGGTTTCTTTGGCAAGATATTCGGAAGGAAAGCGGCATGAACCTGCTTCGTTTCTTTTCCCGTCCCCAGCAGTCGGCTCCGGCAGCCCGCGACCGCTTGCAGGTATTGCTTGCCCATGAGCGCGCATCCTCAGGCGGCTCCGACCTGGTCACCAAGCTGCGCGACGAAATCCTTCGTGTTATCGCCAAGCACGTCCAGATCGACGACGACAAGGTCAGCGTGAAGATGGAACGCGGCGACCAGGTCTCGACACTCGAAGTCGACATCGAGATCCCGTTCGACGCGGCCAAGAAGAAGGCCGATGCAGGCAAGAAGGTCGACGCGGGCAAGAAGGCGGCCTGAACAGGACCACGACAAAATCACGCCATCAGCAAAGGAGCGAAATCATGACCCGACTCGCACTTCTGGAGCGACTGAAAGAAGTCCAGCAGATGCCCAGGTATCAGGGACGCGACATCACGACGATCAGTGCTGCCCTGTCGAACCAGGCGCTGGCAAGGCATCTGGAGCTTTGCGAGGAAGCCGCAGGCGCGACCCCGCGTTTTGCACGGCCAGCCAACAACGAGGCCGGACGCGCACAGACCGGCACGGCCTGAGGAAGGCCTGCTCCAAGCCGTAAGTCACATGATCAGCCGGTTCGGTTGCGAGCAAGAGCCGAGCCGGCGAACCGGCCTCGACGCCGGTCACACAATTGGGGCTGTGCCGAATATCAGCCCTTCGGATCTTGTCCTCGATATGGGACGGATCCGGGCAGCGCATCGTCCAGGAGAGTGCCGCCTATAGCGCAATTATCTTGCTCCAGATCGTCTCGTCGACCGGTATTCCCTC
>JAEYXI010000016.1 GCA_023428515.1 Pseudomonadota bacterium
GTGAACATGTGGTGCGCCCATACGACGAAGCCGATGAAGCCGATCGCGACCATCGCATAGGCCATGCCGATGTAGCCGAAGACCGGCTTCCTGGAGAAGGTCGAGACGATCTGCGAGACCATGCCGAAGCCCGGCAGGATCATGATGTAGACCTCCGGGTGACCGAAGAACCAGAAAAGGTGCTGATACAGGATCGGGTCGCCGCCGCCGTCCGGCGCGCAGAAGGTCGTACCGAAATTGCGGTCGGTGAGGAGCATGGTGATCGCGCCGGCCAGCACCGGCAGCGCGAGAAGGAGCAGAAATGCGGTCACCAGGATCGACCAGACGAAGAGCGGCATTTTGTGCAGCGTCATGCCCGGAGCGCGCATGTTGAAGATGGTGGTGATGAAGTTGATCGCGCCGAGGATCGACGACGCGCCGGCGATGTGGAGCGACAGGATCGCGAGGTCCATCGCGGGACCGGGCTGGCCTGAGGTGGACAGCGGCGGATAGATCGTCCAGCCGCCGCCGACACCGTAGGCGCCGGGCGCGCTCGGCACGAAGGCAGAGAGGATGAGCAGCAGGAAGGCCGGCGGAAGCAGCCAGAAGGAGATGTTGTTCATGCGCGGGAACGCCATGTCAGGCGCGCCGATCATGATCGGCACCATCCAGTTGGCGAAGCCGCCGATCAGCGCCGGCATGACCATGAAGAAGATCATGACCAGCGCGTGCGCAGTCGTGAAGGCGTTGTACATCGACTTGCCGCCATCGACCGCAGCGTCGCCGTCGAGGCCGTAGACCATCTGCGCAAGGCCGGTGAAGATCTGGATGCCCGGCTCCTGCAGTTCCATGCGCATGACGATCGACAGACCGGCGCCGATGATGCCGGCGCAGATCGCGAAGATCAAATAGAGGGTGCCGATATCCTTGTGGTTGGTCGAGTAGACCCAGCGTACCCAGCCCTTGGGCCTGTGGTCGTGGTCATCGTGATGGTGGGTTGTCGCGCCTGCCATGGTCCCGTTCCTATTTCTGTCCGCCGTCAGTTGCCGGCGAGTGCGACCGGTTGTGCCCCGTCGACCTCGGCCATGAGCGCCTTGTTGGCGCCAGGCAGATCGGTCTTGGCGGCTGCCAGCCAGGTCGAATACTGCGCGTCGTTCACCACGCGGATGGCGATCGGCATGTAGGCGTGATCCTTGCCGCAAAGCTCGGAACACTGCCCGTAGTAAAGGCCTTCCTTGTTGGCCTTGAACCAGATCTCGTTGATACGGCCCGGAACCGCGTCGGTCTTGACGCCGAAGGCCGGCATGGCGAAGGCGTGGATCACGTCGGAGGCGGTGACCAGGACGCGCACCATGGTGTTCACCGGCACGACCATCTCGTTGTCGACGGCGAGCAGGCGCGGATAGGCGGCGAGATCCTGCTTGCCGAGCGTGGCGCGATCCTCGTCGTCCAGCAGAATCGCGGAGTTGAAGGTCAGCGCTTCGTCGATCTGATATTCATAGTCCCAGTTCCACTGGTTGCCGGTCGCCTTGACCGTCAGCTTGGCCTCTTCGCCAGGCGTGTACTGGGCGGTCAGGAGCTGGAAGGACGGCACGGCGAGGAAGAGAAGAACGATCACCGGCCCGACGGTCCAGATGACCTCGATCAGCGTGTTGTGGCCGGTGCGCGACGGCGTCGGGTTGCGGCTTGCGCGGTATTTAAGAATGCACCAGGCGAGCAGGATCAGCACCAGAATGGTGATCGGAATGATGAACCACAGCGTGTAGACCTCGAACCACTCGATCTGCGCCATCATGTCGGTCGCGGCGGGCTGAAAGCGCGTCTGCCAGTCCACCGGCTGCGCCGCATATGCCGCGGCGCTGGCGAGAAAAGCGGCGCTTGCGCCAGCCATAGCAAGAAGTCTTCTCATAGACCTGTCCGTCTCCCACTTGCGTGCAGGCAACCGCCAGAACCACATCAGATCCCGCCTGGGTTCGCTTTCCCGGCTGCGCGGGAATCCCATTGGATGCCTTGGCTGGTTCAAATCACACTCTCATTCCTACCGCAAGAAAGGAGCGGAGCAAACCGTGCGGCATTTTTGCGCGACGATCCGGCGCAACCGCCGACTGTGCGGCAGGGCCGCCCGGCAGGCCGCAATTACGGCAAATTTCCACGTGAAAAGGCCACAAACCGCCGCCGTCCGGTAGTCCGGACGCGGCATTGCCCTATAATCTCGGGCGTCATGGCATATCATGCCGTGATTCGTTATGGAGCGGACATGATATCGGGGCTTGGAAAGACCTTCGCAAAGGTTGCCTTCGCTGCCGCGCTGGCAGGAATGGTCCTGCCTGCCCAGGTGGCGCCGGCCAGTGCGCAGCAGAACGGGTCGGTGCGCTCCACGCACGGCTCGTGGTCGATCATCTGCGACACGCCGGCCGGCGCAAGCTCCGAACAGTGCATCATGATGCAGAACGTGGTGGCGGAAGACCGCGCCGACCTCGGCCTGTCGGTCGTCATCCTGAAGACCGCGGACCGCAAGGCGGAGATCATGCGGGTGCTGGCGCCGCTCGGCGTACTGCTGCCGACCGGGCTCGGCCTCTACATCGACAAGAAGGACAATGGCCGCGCCTATTTCAAGCAGTGCTTCTCGGATGGCTGCTACGCCGAGGTGATCCTCGAGCAGCAGCTTCTCGACACGCTCAGGAGCGGCAAGGAAGCCACCTTCATCGTCTTCGCCACGCCTGAGGAAGGGATCGGTATCCCGGTCGACCTGGCGGGATTCGGCGAGGCGTTCGACGCGCTGCCCTAAGGCAAAAACCTGGGGGCCCAGATGAGAAGGCCGGCATCCAAGGTATTTCGTATCATACTATGATACTTTTTGTTGACCCCATCGACGTATCATGCCATGGTACGCCTCCAGGGGCCACGAATGATCCGCTCGTTCAGGGACAAAAGAACTGAATCTGTGGCGGCAGGCAAAGCCCCGAAGGGCTTTCCGTCCGATTTGGTACGCTCCGCTCAGCGCAAGCTCTTCATGATCGAAAACGCTAACGAACTGGTCGATCTCACGACACTGCCTGGTAACCGCCTGGAAGCGCTGAAGGGAAATCGCAAAGGCCAGCACTCGATCCGCATAAACGACCAGTTCCGCATTTGCTTCCGGTGGGCGGGCGGACACGCGGAAGACGTGGAGATCACTGACTATCACTAGCAGACCAAGCACTAGCAGATTAAGTCGGGGCAATGCGCCCAAACCGACCAAGGAAAGTCAGATGGCCGCCAGCGTCCTCCCCCCAATCCACCCCGGAGAAATCCTCCGCGAAGAGTATCTCGCACCGCTCGGGCTCAAGTCCTACACCTTGGCCAAGAGGCTCAATGTGCCGCGTACGCGCATCGAGCGTCTCGTATCCGAGCAGACGCCCGTGACGGCCGACACCGCTCTTCGGCTGGCCAAGTTCTTTGGTTCCACGCCGCAGTTTTGGCTCAACATGCAGGCATCCTACGATGTCGCGGTGCTGGAAAAGCAAATCGCCGCGCTTCTTGACGAGATCGAGGAGCTAAAGGTCGAAGACCGTGTTCATGCAGATCGAACAATGCGCAAGATCGCCTGACACGTTCCAAACTTCGGCCGTCCTTGCGGCCCGAGTCCCGGAATCCGCGCGAAGCTGACCATGCGTGAAGCGACCCTTGGACCACTGGCTTCGCAAGCCGGACGCCGATAGGTTCGGCCAATCATCAGAAAACATCTGCAATCAGGAGAGAACGCATGAGCGAGATTTGGCTGCGCACCGGTGAAGCAACCGTATTGGCGGCAGAGGGGCAGGCGACCGATGCCATGCCGGAGGTCGTGATCGGGTCGGTCAAGGGACCGGTCGGACACGCCTTCGCCTCGATGCTGGGCCAGGTGAAGGGCCACACCCGCATGTTCGTGGTGCGCGACCTCAACCAGGCGGTGAAGCCGGCGACGATGATGACGACCAAGGTCACCATCAAGAGCATGGCCTATGCCGAGCTTCTGGGCGGCGTGGTGCAGGCGGCGATGGGCGACGCGATCGTCTATTGCCTTGCCGAAGACATCCTGCCGCGCGACCAGGCGGACGAGCTCTGCATGATCATCACGGTCTGGCTCGACCCACGCTGCGCCGAGGATGAGAACCTCGACAAGAAGGATCTCTACCGCACGAACTACGAGGCGACGAAGCTCGCCATCTCGCGCGCGATGAAGGGCGAACCGATGGTCGACGAGCTGATCGCGAACCGCAAGACGGTGAAGCACTACGCGCTTGAAGGCGTGATCGACTACTAGCCGGCAATAGCGCGACTGGCGCCAGGCATGGCGGCACCCTAGATAGGCATCAAACGAACGAGTCCCGCCATGTCCTCATCCCTTGCCCAACGCTTCGACATTTCCGAAACCCGCCTGAAGGAGATCGTCTCGCAAACGGTCGCCGGCGCCGACGACGGCGAGCTGTTCATCGAATCCAGCGAGAGCGAGGCGCTGATGTTCGACAACGGCCGGCTGAAGACGGCGAACTACAGCACCGACCAGGGATTCGGGCTGCGCGCGGTGGCAGGCGAAGCGGCCGGCTATGCGCATGCCAGCGAACTTTCCGAAGCGGCGCTGCTGCGCGCGGCCGACGCGGTGTCGGCGGTGAAATCAGGCTATTCCGGGACGCTGGCGGAAGCCCCTCCCCGCACCAACCGCCACCTCTACAGCGACGAGAATCCGATCGGCGCGCCCTCCTTCGCCGAGAAGGCGAAGCTCCTGACCGAGATCGACGCCTATGTGCGGGGCGCCGATCCCAGGGTGCGGCAGGTGACGGCGTCGCTGGCGGAGTCCTGGCAGCATGTCGAGATCGTGCGCGGCGACGGGCAGATCGTGCGCGATATCCGCCCGCTGGTGCGCCTGAACGTGTCGGTGGTGGGCGGCGACGGCGACCGGCAGGAGAGCGGCTCCTACGGCGCGGGCGGCCGCAAGGGATTTGGCGAGTTCGTCGCCGAGGACAGCTGGAAGCATGCCGCCGACGAGGCGCTGCGCCAGGCGCTGGTGAATCTGAGCGCCGTGCCGGCGCCGGCCGGTACGTTCGACATCGTGCTGTCTTCGGGTTGGCCTGGCGTGATGCTGCACGAAGCCGTCGGCCACGGGCTGGAAGGCGACTTCAACCGCAAGAAGACGTCGGCCTTCGCGGGCCTGATGGGTAGCCAAGTGGCCGCCAAGGGCGTGACCGTCGTCGACGACGGCACCATCGCCGAGCGGCGCGGCTCGCTGACCATCGACGATGAGGGCACGCCGACCAACCGCAACGTACTGATCGAGGACGGCAAGCTCGTCGGCTACATGCAGGACCGGCAGAACGCGGGCCTGATGGGCGTCAAGCCGACCGGCAACGGGCGGCGGGAAGGCTATGCGCACCAGCCGATGCCGCGCATGACCAATACCTACATGACCGAGGGCCAGTATACGCCCGAAGAGATCATCGCCTCGGTGAAGAACGGCGTCTATGCGGTGTCCTTCGGCGGTGGGCAGGTCGACATCACGTCGGGCAAATTCGTGTTCGGCTGCACCGAGGCCTACATGATCGAGGACGGCAAGGTGACCCAGCCGATCAAGGGCGCCATGCTGATCGGCAACGGGCCGGACGCCATGCATCGGGTGTCGATGGTAGGCAACGATTTGAAGCTGGACAACGGAATCGGCATGTGCGGCAAGGCCGGACAGGGCGTGCCTGTGGGCGTCGGCCAGCCCCATCTCAGGATGAACGCCATGACCCTCGGCGGCACCAGGGTCTGAGCCCCGCGTGGCGTCGTCGATCGTCATCCTGACCGGCGCAGGCATCTCAGCCGAAAGCGGCATCTCCACCTTTCGCGATCCAGACGGGATCTGGTCGAAGATCGACTATCGCGAGGTGGCGACGCCTGAAGGTTTTGCCGCCAACCCGGCGCGGGTTCATGAGTTCTACAATTGGCGGCGGCGCAACGTGCGGACGGTGGCGCCAAACGCCGCGCACGTCGCCCTGGCGCGGCTCGAGCGAGCTTTCAGCGGCGAATTCCTGCTGGTGACCCAGAACGTCGACAGCCTGCACGAGCAGGCGGGTTCACGAGAGGTCATCCACATGCACGGCCAGCACGACCAGGCACTCTGCAACGCCTGCGGCGAACGCTCGCCCTGGCAGGGCGAGATGTCGCTGGAGTCGACCTGCCCCGCTTGCGAGGGGATCGGGCACATGCGGCCCGACGTCGTGTGGTTCGGCGAGATGCCCTACCAGATGGAGCGCATCCAGGCGGCGCTGGCAGGCTGCGACCTCTTCATCTCGGTCGGCACCAGCGGCAATGTCTATCCGGCAGCAGGTTTTGTCCGCGAGGCGCGGGCGGCGGGCGCGCGGACGGTGGAGCTCAACCTGGAGCCTTCGCAGGGTGCTGCCCATTTCGACGAAGCAGAGCATGGGCCGGCGACGAAGGTGGTGCCGGCATTCGTGGAGCGGCTGCTCTCCCGGGAAGGCCGGTGACGTGGCGGTTCGCGAGATCGTGCGGTTTCCCGATGCGCGACTCAAGCTGCGAGTTGAGCCGGTCGAGCGGTTCGATGCAGAACTCGCCGGACTGGCGGCCGATTTGTCCGACACGATGCGCGCCGCGCCCGGAATAGGCATCACCGCGCCGCATATCGGCGTGGCGAAGCGCGTGGTGGTACTGAAGCTGAGCGACGCCGAGGCGACGAAGACCTACGTCAATCCGGCCATTACATGGGCGTCGGAAGAAAAAATCCGGCACATTGAGGGAAGCGTGTCGATGCCTGGCGTCACCGAGGAGATCGAGCGCAGCCGGGCAGTCCGTGTCAGCTACCGGGATCTCGACGGCAAGGACTGTGTCGAGGAGGCAGAGGGTTTGCGCGCCGTCTGCCACCAGCATGAGATCGACCAGCTTGATGGCATCTTCTGGATCCAGAAGCTCTCGCCGCTGAAACGCGAGCGACTGGTCAAGAAATACCAGAAGCTCGCGCGAAGGACGTGAGACGTTGGCACCCCATGCGACCTTCACGAAAAGGTGCACTGATTGCCATGCCAAGCCCCGTAGAATAGAACTTGACTATCTACCTATCAGTAGGTAGATAGTCGTCATGAGCAATCTTTCGACGACCTCCGACAACATACTGGCCTGCGCCCGTTCACTGATCGTAGAGGGCGGCTACAACGGATTCAGCTACGCCGACATCGCCGAAGTGGTGGGCATCCGCAAAGCCAGCATCCATCATCATTTCCCAAGCAAGGCCGATCTGGTGCGCGTACTGGTGAAGCGATACCGGGAGGAGGCCGAGCTCGGCATGGCCGAACTCGAGCGCGAGATCCCGGATCCGCTGCAACTCCTCCAGGCCTATGCGGGCTATTGGGAGAAGTGCATCGAGGACAGCACGATTCCCTTCTGCGTATGCGCACTGCTCGCCAGTGAACTTCCCGCGCTGCCGCCGGAAGTTTCCGCCGAGGTGCGTCTCTATTTCCGGTTCCTGTCGACCTGGCTGAATTCGGTTCTAGAGCGCGGCGCGCAGCAGGGATCGCTCGTGCTTGCCAACACGCCTGAGCAGGAGGCCGAGGCTTTCATGGCGACCGTCCATGGCGCGATGCTGTCCGCTCGGGCCTATGGCGATCCCAAAATCTTCGGCGTCATCGTGAAGCCGCTCCTGCGGCGGCTATCCGCTTAGAAACCGGCGGTTTAGGCGTCGGCTCGAAGGAGCAAACCCTGGCTTTATCGCGCCCACAAAACCTACCAATCAGTAGGTAGAATAACTCATCAACAGCAAGAACGGAGACTACCAATGGCAAACTATCAAGTTCAGATCGGCGAAAGCGGCAGGATGCAATGGCTGACGCATTATTATTTCGCACGAGCGGCGTTTTCCGTCGCTTGGGTGTCAGCGGCGTTGACGGTGGCGCAGCACTCGTCGCCGATCGCGGCCGCCCTGCTTGTCGTCTATCCCGCCTGGGATGCGGCGGCCAATTTCGTCGATGCCTCGCGCACGGGCGGACTGTCGAAGAACCGGACGCAAGCCATCAACGTCCTGGTGAGCCTCGCGACGACGCTCGCAGTCATAGTCGCGCTCGGGATGAGCATGAACTGGGTGCTCGGCGTTTTTGGCCTGTGGGCTATCTTTTCCGGCCTGCTGCAGCTCGGCACCGCGGCTCGCCGGTGGAAAACGGATGGCGGCCAGTGGGCGATGATCCTGAGCGGCGGGCAGTCGGCCCTGGCGGGTGCGTTCTTCATCGTGCAGGCCGGGATGCCCGCGGCGCCTTCAATCACCAGCATCACCGGATATGCGACGTTCGGCGCCTTTTATTTCCTCGTATCGGCCATCTGGCTGAGCGTGAGCCAGATCCGGCGAAAGAAGGCTTGAGGCGCGGGCGCGCGGTCTTAGAGCGTGATGACTTCTCTTCGAGTCGCCATCCCGCTCTATCTATTTGTTTGATCATGATCTTTTCCAAAAACCGCTTCGCACTTTTTGGGATCATGCTCTAGAAACTGACCTTCACGAAAGGCGCGCTGAGCGTGGCCTCGCCGTGGTGGACCGCCTCGATGTTGTTGCCGTCGGGATCGAGCAGGAAGGCGGCGTAATAGCCGGGGTGGTAGCGGGGACGCTCCCCCGGCTTGCCGTTGTCCACGCCGCCTGCTTCGAGGCCCGCCGCGTGGAAGGCGTCGACCATGGCGCGATCCTTGGCCTGGAAGGCCAAGTGATGGCGCCCGGTCAGCTTACCGGCGGCGGCCTCGCTGTCGGCGGTGGAGACGAAGAGCTCGTCGACCCAGAGATAGTCGTCGCCTTCGCCGGAGATCGGCATCCCGATTGCTTCGAAGACGGCCTTGTAGAAGCGCCGGCTGGCTTCGAAGTCCGCGACGATAAGCTGGATGTGGTCGATCAGCCGACCGCGATACAGTTCCTGGGTTTCCATGCTGGCTCCTCGTTGTAACGTCGTGAAAGGTAGGCGACGGGGCGGCGGCGTCAATGAAGTCTACTGACATGACCAGGGCGCTCCGGCGAGCCGGGCACCAGCCATCCGAGAATGACCCGATGACACTGGATGGACAGCGGATTAGTCTGCGAGAGCGTCAAAGCTCGGGGAGGCGGGATTCCTGATACCCCGTTGGTCGCGACGGTATGCAGCCTTCCGATGGATCTTCATGACCGGCACCAGAAACGTTCATCACGTCAACATGCGGCTCGCCCGACTGGAGGAGCTTCTGGCGCCGCCTGAGCCGGATCCGCTGTCGGGACAATTCGAAGAGCGTTCAGGCGTCGAGCGCATCCTCGACGCCTTGCGCGCACAGTATACGCGGCGGCTCGGCGCCATCGAAGCGAAGCTAGTGTTGGACGAACTGCCTGATGCCGAGCAACGGCGCACGATAGACAACGCCTTGCAAGCACTCTGGCGCTACCAAGACGAACGGCTTGGCGAAGAACTCGTGACCATACGCCGCGACGGATTGCGGGCTCTCGTCAAGGGGTTGCTCTTCGTGCTGGCCTGCATGGTCATCTCGGCCGTGGTCGGCAAGATCACGCTCCTGCCCGAGCTGGTGCGTGGCCTGGTCTCCGAGGGCTTCGTCATTGCGGGCTGGGTCGCTCTCTGGGTCCCGATGGAACTGTTGCTCTACGACTGGTGGCCGGTCTCGCGCGACCGAAAGCTCTATCGCTTGATCGCCGAGATGAAATACACGATCGAGGCGTCCGAAGGGCCCCTACCCGCCTAATCCATAAACCCGGTCAGCGCCGCTTGCGCGGCTTCTCCAGCAAGGCCACGGCCTCGACATGTGGCGACCAGAGGAACTGGTCGATGGGCGTGACGCTTTTCAGGCGATAGCCGCCGGCGATCAGGATCGAGAGGTCGCGGGCGAGCGTGCCGGGGTTGCAGGATACAGCCGCGACGTATGGCACGTCCGAGCGGGCTATCTGCTTCGACTGGTCCTCGGCGCCGGCGCGCGGCGGGTCGAAGACGATACCGTCGAAGGCGTTGAGTTCCTTGAAGGTGAGCGGCCGACGGAAGAGGTCGCGGCGCTCATGGGTGACGCGCTTGAGGCCGGAGGCCTGGCGGAAGCCGCGGTCGAGCGCGGCGAGTGCGGCCGCATCGCCTTCCACCGCATGGACTTCCGATTTTTTGGCGAGCCTGAGCGCGAAGCTGCCGGCGCCAGCGAAGAGATCGGCGACTTTTTTCGCGCGGGAGAGATGGGAGAGCACGAGGTCGGCCATGGCCTGCTCGGCCGGAGCGGTGGCCTGCAGGAAGGAGCCAGGCGGCACAGGGACGCTGATGTCGCCGAAGATGACCACCGGCTTCTTCGGCTCGACGACGATCTCGCCGTCGGCGGAGAGACGGGCGAAACCGGCCTGGGTGGTGAAGGCGGAGGCGGCAAGGCGTTGCGCGTCGGCGAGCTTGCCGGAACCCTGGGCGGCGATGTCGAGGCCCGAGGCGGTCGCGGTGACCGTCATGTGGAAGGGTTGCGGCGTGGCGGCGATGGTGGTGGCGAGCGTGCGCAGCTTCGGCAGGGCGGCGACGATCTCGGGGAGAGAGATCGGGCATTCGGCGATGTCGACGATCTCGTTGGAAAGGGCTCGGTTGAAACCTAAAACGATGCCGCGCTCGACCTTGCGGGCAGAGAAGATG
>JAEYXI010000163.1 GCA_023428515.1 Pseudomonadota bacterium
AGGCATCCTCTCGCTCATGCAGATGCCCAAGACGACTGTGGCCATCGCCGAGCTCAAGGAAGCGGGCCTTCCCTATATCGTCGTCCTCACCGACCCAACGACGGGCGGAGTTACCGCATCCTACGCCATGTTGGGCGACGTCCAGCTCGCCGAGCCGGGCGCGCTCATCGGCTTCGCCGGCCAGCGCGTCATCGAATCGACGATCCGCGAGAAGCTCCCCGAAGGCTTCCAGCGCGCCGAATACCTGATGGACCATGGCATGGTGGACATGGTCGTCTCCCGCCTCGAGATGAAATCGACCGTCGCGCGGCTGCTGAAGATTTTGCTGAAGACGCCGGTGCCGCAGGACGCCGCCGAGCCAGAGATATTGCCGCCGGTGCTGGCGGCGCCCGAAAATCGTCCGAGCGCCTGATACGGCTTGCGCGACATCGCGCGACGCATCGCTTGATTGTGCGCATCGGCCTGCCGGGACTATCCTTGACCCGGCATACTCCGGCCGGCTCCCGGCCTTGGGACCTCCGATGACAACTCTCCTGGCAGACCGTGAAATCGAGCGCCTGATGGCGCTGCACCCGAAAGGCTACGACCTTTCGCTTGACCGCATCGTGCGCCTGCTCGATCGCCTGGGCAATCCGCAACTCAATTTGCCGCCGGTAATCCACGTCGCCGGCACCAACGGCAAGGGTTCGGCCGCCGCCTTTTCCCGTGCCCTGTTGGAGGCAGCCGGTTACCGCGTCCATGTCCACACCTCGCCGCATCTGGTCAATTGGCATGAGCGCTACCGGCTCGGTGCCGATGGCGGCGGCAGGTTCGTCGACGATGCGCTGCTGGCAAAGACGATCGCACGCGTCGCGAAGGCCAATGGCGGCGAGACGATTACCGTCTTCGAGATACTCACCGCCGCCACCTTTATCCTGTTTTCCGAACATCCGGCCGACGTGGCGATCATCGAGGTCGGGCTTGGCGGCCGTTTCGACGCTACCAATGTCATCACCGATCCCGCTGTCTCACTGATCATGCCCGTCTCGCTCGATCACGAAGCCTATCTGGGCGACCGCGTCGAGCTCATCGCTGCCGAGAAGGCCGGTATCATCAAGCCGGGCTGTCCCGTCGTCGTCGGCGCGCAGGAGACCGAGTCGGCACAGGCGGTGCTTGTCGAGACGGCCGAACGCCTCGGCTGCCCGCTCATCGTCTACGGCCAGGACTTCCTCGCCTTCGAGGAGAACGGCCGCATGGTCTACCAGGACGAGCACGGGCTGATGGACCTGCCCTCGCCGACCCTCCCCGGCCGCCATCAATACGCCAATGCGGCCGCCGCCATCGCGGCGGTCCGCGCCGCCGGCTTCGAGGTTAACCACGCCGCTGCCGAACAGGCAATGAAGCAAGTCTATTGGCCGGGCCGCATGCAGCGCCTGCCGAAAGGCCGGCTGAGCGATCTGGCGCCCGAGGGCGCCGAGATCTGGGTGGATGGGGGGCATAATCCTGGCGCGGGCGTCGTCGTTGCCGAGGCGTTGGTCGAGCAGGAGGAAAGGCAGCCGCGCCCGCTGTTTCTGATTTGCGGCATGCTCAACACCAAGGACCAGACTGGCTATTTCCGCGCCTTCGAGGGCATGGCCCGCCACGTCTATACCGTTCCGGTGAGCCTTTCCGAGGCGAGCACTCCCAACGCCGAGCTTGCGCTCCGCGCCCAGGCGGCCGGCCTGTCGGCTGAACCCGTCGCGTCGGTCGCCAACGCGCTGATGCTCTTGCGTGACACGTGGAACGCGGACGAGGTTCCGCCACGCGTCCTGATCGGCGGTTCGCTCTATCTTGCCGGGGAGGTGCTGGCCGATAACGGCACGCCGCCGGTCTGAGTGGCGACAAAGCGCAGAGAGCGCCTATGACGGCGATCGTCGGATAAAAATCTCAGATGGAAAAGCTTGTGCCGCAGCCGCAGGAAGCGACGGCGTTGGGGTTCCTGATCTGGAAGGACTGGCCCATCAGGTCGTCGACGAAGTCGATCACCGAACCGCCCATGTAGACCAGCGACAGATCGTCGATCAGCACGGTCGCGCCGTTCTTCTCGATGGCGATGTCGTCGTCGTTCCGGGAATCGACCAGGTCGAACTTATAGGAAAAGCCGGAGCAGCCGCCGCCTTCGACCGAAACGCGCAGTCCGATCTTGCCCGGCTCGCCGGCAACGATCTTGGCGACGCGGCTGGCGGCAGCGTCGGTCACCTCGACCTTCATGGCAGTCTTTGCGTCAGCACCCATATCGGCGTCACCTTGCTTTCGCCTTCCTATCATAGGTATGAACGGGCAAGGGGCAAGTCAACGGGCGGTATTCATCGGCCATGACCAGGGAGCTTGGCGACATCGGCTTCGGCTATCGCCCGCGCGCGACCTATGCCTGCGACCCCGCGCAATCCCGCGGCCGCTTCAAGGTTGAGCCGGAAAGCCGGACCCGCACGCCCTTCCAGCGCGATCGCGACCGCATCATCCATTCGACAGCCTTTCGCCGGCTGAAGCACAAGACGCAGGTCTTCGTCGCCCATGAGAGCGATCATTACCGCACCCGGCTCACCCACACGATCGAGGTGGCGCAGATCGCCCGCGCGCTCGCCCGCGCCTTGCGCTGCGACGAGGATCTCGCGGAGGCGATCGCGCTTGTCCACGATTTCGGCCATACGCCTTTCGGCCATACCGGCGAGGATGCGCTGAACGAGAAAATGGCGAAGTGGGGTGGTTTCGACCACAATGCCCAATCGCTGCGCGTCGTCACGAGGCTCGAGCGTCGTTACGCCGAGTTCGACGGACTGAACCTCACCTGGGAAACGCTGGAGGGCCTGGTCAAGCACAATGGCCCGCTGACCGACGCCCAAGGGAAAGGGCTGAACGGCCCGGTTCCGCAGGCGATCCGCGATTTTTCCGAACTCTTCGACCTGTGGCTCGACAAATATGCCGGGGTCGAGGCGCAATGCGCGGCGATCGCCGACGACATCGCCTACAACACGCATGACATCGACGACGGCCTGCGTGCTGGCCTGTTGTCCCTCGACATGCTGGAGACCGTTGCGTTACCGGCGGGCATCCTGAAAGCGGTGCGCGAACGCTATGTGAACCTCGACGCCGTGCGCACTGGGCATGAACTGATGCGACGACAGATCACCATCATGGTCGAGGACGTCATTTCAACTTCGGCGGCCCGGCTGGCGCGCCTCGCACCGGCATCGGCCGACGACGTGCGCAATGCCGGCGAGACCATGGTCACCTTCTCGGATGGCCTCGGCGAGCAGGAGCGTGAACTGAAGGCTTTCCTCTACAAGAACATGTACCGCGCGGAAGACGTGATGCGCGTCCGCGCGGACGCCGAAAAAGTGGTGCTTGAGCTGTTCGATGCCTATTTTGCGGATCCCCGCCTCATGCCCGAGGGCTGGCGCGAGGGGCTCGACCGGGCAGAAGATCGCATCAAGGCGCGCGACGTCGCCGATTTCCTTGCCGGCATGACGGACACCTATGCGCTCAAGGAGCACCGGCGCCTGTTTGACCATACGCCGGATTTGGGCTAGGGCGGCGGCGATTTCGCGGCTTATCGCCGTGTTTGCCGATTTCCAGAGACCGACATGAACATCTTCGCCGATTTCAACGAGCGGATCGTCAAGGCCGTCGAACGGCTTGGCCTGAAAGACAAGGACGGCGGGGCGCTCGACCTGTCGCGTATTGCGGTCGAGCCGCCGCGCGCCGCCAGCCACGGGGATCTTGCCACCAACGTCGCCATGGTGCTGGCCAAGGTCGCCGGCCAGAATCCGCGCGCGCTCGCCGAGACCATCGCCGCCGAGCTGCGTTCGGACAAGGACATCGTCAAGGTCGATGTCGCCGGTCCGGGCTTCGTCAACCTGAAGCTCGCGGATGCCTACTGGCAGGCACATCTCACCGCCATCTTGTCGGCCGCGACCAATTACGGCCGCTCGGCCGTCGGCGCCGGCACGAAGACCAATGTCGAATATGTCTCGGCCAACCCGACCGGTCCCATGCATGTCGGCCATTGCCGCGGCGCGGTGGTGGGCGATGCGCTTGCCAACCTGCTTGCCTTCGCCGGCTACCAGGTGACCAAGGAATACGTGATAAACGATGCCGGCTCGCAGATCGACGTGCTCGGCCGCTCGGCCTTTCTGCGCTACCGCGAGGCTCTCGGCGACGACATCGGCGAAATCCCTGCTGGACTCTACCCCGGCGACTATCTGATCCCGGTAGGGCAGGCGCTCGCCGCCGATTTCGGTCGCGGCCTGCTGCAGATGCCCGAGGACGAGGCGCTTGCCATCGTCAAGGACCGCACGGTCGACGCCATGATGGGCATGATCAAGGAGGATCTGGCTCTCCTCAACGTCCATCACGATGTGTTCTTCTCGGAACGCACCTTGCATGCCGACAACGCCAAGGCGATCCGCAGCGCCATCAACGACCTGACGCTGAAGGGGCACATCTACAAGGGCACGCTGCCGCCGCCCAAGGGCGAGAAGCCGGACGTCTGGGAAGACCGCGAGCAGACTTTGTTCCGCTCGACCGAGGTGGGCGACGACATGGACCGGCCGCTGGTCAAGTCGGACGGCTCCTTCACCTATTTCGCCGCTGACGTCGCCTATCTGAAGGACAAGGTGAACCGCGGCTTCGACGAACTGATCTACGTGCTCGGCGCCGATCACGGCGGCTACGTCAAGCGGCTGGAGGCGCTCGCCAAGGCCGTCACCGATGGGCGCGTGAAGCTTACAGTGCTGCTCTGCCAACTGGTGAAGCTTTTCCGTGACGGCGAACCCGTGCGCATGTCGAAGCGCTCCGGTGATTTCATTACGCTGCGCGAGGTGGTGGAGGAGGTCGGACGCGACCCGATCCGCTTCATGATGCTCTACCGCAAGAACGACGCGCCGCTCGACTTCGACTTCGCCAAGGTCACCGAGCAGTCGAAGGACAATCCGGTCTTCTACGTGCAATACGCTTCGGCGCGCTGCCATTCGGTATCCCGCCAGGCGCGCGAGCAGTTTCCGGGCGAGGATTTTGGCCGGGACAAGCTGGCCGCCGCGAGCCATTTGCTCACCGACGAAGGCGAACTCAGCCTTATCCGCAAGCTCGCCGAATATCCGCGCATGATCGAATCCGCGGCGCTGGCGCACGAGCCGCACCGCATGGCGTTCTACCTCTACGATCTGGCCAGCGCCTTCCACGCGCACTGGAACCGCGGTACGGACAATCCCGACTTACGTTTTGTTAAGGTTAACAATCCACAATCGACCTATGCCAGACTAGGGCTGGTGCAGGCCGTCTCTGACGTATTGACGTCTGGCCTGGCGTTAATCGGGGCAGACGCGCCCACGGAAATGCGCTAGGTTTTGCCGTCTAACACCTGTCACCTTTTGCCCACATTGCGCTGGTAGGGACCAACCCTGCGCGACGTCCAAGGCGTCCGAATGTGTGCGAGTTCGGGAAACAATGGCAGACAAGAACCAGCTAAAAATCGCCGATCAGGTCGACCTTGCCGACGACGATCCTTTTGCGGAACTGACCAGAATTATGGGCTTCGACCCGCGCCAGCCGGCGAGGCAGGCGCAGCAGCAGCCCGCGGCCCCTGAGCCGGCCCCGGCCGAGCAGGCTGTCGAGGAAGACGACTTCAGCCTCGACCTCGAAAAGGAGTTGCTCGGCGAGTTCGCCCTCGAAGACGAGACATCAGCGGATGACGTGGCGGCCGAGGCTGCAGCGCCTGCTTTCGAGGCAACGCACGCCGATGCTCCCGAGGTGGATTTCGACTTCTCTACGGATTTCGAAGTTGCAATGGCCGCTTCCGGCCAGGATGAGGCTCCCGCCGCATCCGAGGCTGAATTCGATCTTGGCCTGTCCGAGGATGATGTTCGCGCCGCCTTCGATGAGGAGTTCTCCGAGCCTGCCGTACCGGCACAGGCGTTGGAAGATGATTTCGACCTCAGCCTGACCGAGGACGAGGTCAGCACCCTCGATGCCGAACCTGATCAGGCGGCAGTCGGGACGGCGCCAACGGCAGACGCCAATGCCGGCGACATCGACGCCGACCTCGATGCTGCGATGGCCGATATCGACATGGATTTTGGCGACGCCTTCGCCGCCGAGCCGGTTGAGGCCGTCGGTGAAGCCGTAGAGGCCGTGCAGGACAATGCAGAGCCGGCCGAAGTGGATCTACATCTCTTCGAGGAGGCCGACTTCCGTCTTGGCGACGAGGCCGCGGAAGAGCCCGCAGCCGCGGCTGTCGAGCCGGAGCCGCAGCCGGAGATCGACGAAAGCGCCTTCAGCTTCGGCGAAGACGAGTTCCGCCTGGACGACACGCACCCCGTCGAGGCGCAAGCCGCCGAGCCGGAAGCCGACGATTTCTCCTTCGACGATCTCGACCTCGCCGCGGAGGATTTTTCTGCCGAGCCCGAGGCGGTGGAGGCCCAAGCGGTGGAGCCCGAAATGGCGGAGGCGGTGGAGATCGAAGCTTCCGCTCCCGAGGCCATCGCCGACGAGCCTGAGCATGTCGAGCCTGGGCATGTCGAAACATCCGAGCCCTCTGACCAGGCCGATCTGCCGCACTTTGAATTCTCGGTTCCGCGTTATGAGCCGCGCAAGCTGCCGGTATCGCCGATGGATGTAGCTGCGGAAGAGTTCCGGCAGCGCGAGGCTGCCGCGGCCGCCACAGCTCCCGAGTTCAACCTCGAGGACGAGTTGAACGCGTTGCTCGGCAACATCAGGTCCGGCCAGGCTCCGGCCGCGCAGGCGTCCGCGCATGCCAGCCCGGCTGTCGAAGCACCGGAAGCTGCACAGTCGGCCGCGCCGGAAGTGCATGAGCCGGCTGCCTATGAGGCTGATACCCGTGCGGCGGATGCGCCGGCCTTTGAGCCGAGTTTCCGCCCCGAGCCGATCAGCTTCGATGCGCCTGAGCATCCGGTCGATATCGCGGACGATCTGCGCTGGGATCTGGACGACTCCTTCACCGCGGAGGTGGCCGAGCCGACCGAGGAAGACCAGCCGGACGCTTATGCGAGCGATGGGCGATACGACGCCTATGCCGAGGCCGAGCAGCCCGAAGCTGCCTACGAGGAAGCCGAGCAGCCGGAAGACTTCTACGCTGATGGCTCTGAGGCCGAAGACGAACTTCCGCCGCTCGACTTCGACGACCTGTCGTTTGATCCGGACGCCGAAGACACCCAGTCGCCGCCTTCGACCTATTACGGCGATGCGATTGCCGGCGCCGCGATCGGTGCGGCTGCGGGGCATTTCGGCAGCTCCGCTTCGGCGCGGCTGTCGGATCTGCCGAGGGCGCCGGTTGGCGAACACTTCGCCGGGCGTCAGCAGGCGGCTGCGGCGAGCCAGTCCTTCAGTCCGCACCGCGACCCCGTGGTGCGCGGCAACCCGATGAAGGAAGACCCGCTCGACGTCATCACGCAGCTTGCGGAGAAATATTCGAAGAAGGAGCCGACCTATGATCGCGCCATGGG
>JAEYXI010000345.1 GCA_023428515.1 Pseudomonadota bacterium
GCACCAGCGCGATCAGCGCGTCGCGCAGCGGGTGCCGGCTGCCGAAGCCGAAGCAGACCAGCACGAACATCACCACAGACGCCGCCGTGAAGCCGAGCGGCTGGATCAGCACCACGTTGGCGATCAGTCCCGCCGCCACGAAGCACATCGCCTTCCAGTCGGTCGGCGTGTCCTTTTCGTCCTCGGGCTGCCAGCCGCCGCGTACCGCCGCGACGAGCAGCAGCAGGGCGAGCACGGCTAGCCCCGCCGCCGTCATGTAGGGGAAGACGGTCGGGCCGACCTTCGAATACATCGGCGATACGGGGATCGCCCAGGTCTGCCAGAGCACCGCCGCCGCGACGGCCAGCAGGCCGAGCCCGATCAGGAATTCGGGCGCCGCAAGGCGCGGCGCCTCCAGCCTGCTATTTTCGCTGCTCATCCCGTCCCCTCCGGCGTTACGGACCGCTCACGTGGTCCGCTGGCTTCGCGAAAAGAAGGCGGCCCCGGCGCACCGACGCCAAAGGCCGTCCCATCCGTCAGGCCAGGCCGAGATCCTTGAGGATCGCCTCGATGCGCTTTGTGTCCTCCTCGACGAACTTGCCGAAGTCGTCGCCGGTGATCAGGATCGAGGTCCAGTTGCGGTTCTTCAGTTCTTCCTGCCAGGATGCGCTTTCCGCCATCTTGCCGACCAGCGCGATCAGCGCCGCCTTGTCCTCGTCGGTGATGCCGGGCGGCGCGAACACGCCGCGCCAGTTGAACAGCTCGACGTCGACGCCCGATTCCTTCAGCGTCGGCGCATCGATGCCGTCCTGCCGCTTGTCGGCGGAGATGGCGAGCAGGCGCAGCGCACCGGCCTTCACCTGCTCGGCGAACTCGCCGTAGCCGGAGATGCCCGCCGCCACCTGGTTGCCCAGCAGCGCGGCAAGAGCTTCGCCGCCGCCGGCGAAGGGCACGTAGGAGAGGTTGGTCGCCGGCACGCCGGCCGTCTTGCCGATCAGGCCGAAGAGGATGTGGTCCGAGCCGCCGGCCGAGCCGCCAGCGACCGGCACCTTGGCCGGGTCGGCCTTCAGGGCGGCGACGAAGTCGGCAACCGTCTGGAAGGGTGAAGCCGCCGGCACCACGAGCGCCTCGAACTCGCCGGTCAACCGCGCGATCGGCGTCACCTGGGTCAGGTTGTTGGCCGACTTGTTGGTGAGGATCGCGCCGACCATCACCATGCCGCTGACCATCAGCGCATTGGGCCGACCCTTCCACTGGTTGACGAACTGCGGCAGGCCGACGGCGCCGCCGGCGCCCGGCACGTTGGTCACCTGCGCGCCGGAGATCAGGTTCTCCTTGCGCATCACCTGCTCCATGGTGCGCGCCGTCTGGTCCCAGCCGCCACCGGGCGCGGCGGGCACGAAAAGCTGGATCTGCGGCGCGTCCTGCGCCAGCGCGCCGAAGGGGAAGGCGGCCGCGAGCCCGACTGCTGCCGTGGTCGCCAGGAATTCACGTCTGTTGAGCATCAGATTTCCTCCAAATCCCGCACCTTTCCGGCGCTTGTGGTCAACTAGGGCATCAACGAGCCGTGCCAACCATTGCAGGGATTTTCGCGGGAGTCACTCGGAAAGCTTGTTCCAGCCGGAGCAGTACACGGCTGCGGCCAATGCGTGATTTGCTATCGATCTGGCCCGTGAATTGGAGTTGGATTAGCATGTCGCGAAAAGCGCGGCATCAAGGGCGCATTCCGGGAGATCCAGCCAAGGGGTGGCGATGCAGATCGGCAAGAGCAGGCGGGCGGTCTCCGGCATCTGCGATGCACAGGCCGACCGTATCGAGGTGCGTGGGCGCGACCTGACGTCCGACCTGATGGGCCGGATCGGCTTCACCGACTATTTCTACCTGCTGCTAACCGGCAAGGAGGCGAGCGAGAAGCAGCGCTTCTTCCTCGACCTGCTGCTGGTGGCGATCGCGGAGCATGGTCTGGTGCCGACGGTGCAGGCGGCGCGCATGACGCTCGCGGCCGATCCCGGCTCGCTGCAGGGGGCGGTCGCGGCCGGCATATTGGGCGCAGGGCCGGTGATCCTTGGAACCTCGGAACTTTGTGGCAAGCTTCTGCAGGAGGCCGACGCGAAGGTGGCGGCTGGCGGCGAGCCGGACGCCGTCGCGCTCGATCTCGTGCGTGCCATCCGCGCGGCCGGCGGCAAGGTGCCGGGCTTTGGCCATCCCATCCACAAACCGGTCGATCCGCGCGCCGTGCGAATCCTGGCGCTCGCCGCCGAACATGGCGTGGCCGGAAGGCATGTCGCCATGTCGGGACGCATCGAGCGGGCGGTGGCCGAAGTGTGGGGCAGGCCGCTGGTGATGAATGTCTCGATGCCGATCGCAGCCGTGCTGCTCGACCTCGACTTCCCGGCGCCCATGATCAAGGCGATCCCGCTCCTGGCGCGCACCGCAAGCCTTCTGGCGCATCTGGCCGAGGAGCAGAAGAACCCGATCGGCTTCCAACTGGCCGGCGCTGCGGAGGCGGCGGCGGCCTATGAGCGGGACGATACCGGAAATGCTTGAGCCGGAGATCGAGACACGCTCGACCGACGACCAGTTCCGGCTGGACGATCTCTATTTCCGCCGGCAGGCGGCCTATCTCCTGGAACGCTCGCCTTTCTACCGCGAGAAGCTTGCGAAGGCTGGCTTTCAGACCGACGAAGCGATCGGCGGCCTTGACGCGATCACGAAGCTTCCCTTCACCGAGAAGCAGGAGATCCGCGCAAGCTGCACGGCGGAAAATCCCATTGGCGCGCATCTCGCCGTGCCGCGCGACCAGCTGGTCCGCATCTATTCGACCAGCGGCACCACGGGAACGCCGAGCTATATCCCGCTGACCCGGCAGGATCTCGACAATTGGGTGACGACGTCGGCCCGCAGCTATTCGGCTTCAGGCATTTCGGCCGGCGAGACCATCGTGTCGACCTACAATGCGGGACCCTTTGTTGCAGGCGCCGCGCTTGCCGCCTTCGATCGGCTCGGCATGTGCCACGTTCCGGTCGGCACGGGGAACACCGAACGGCTGATGACGGCGATCAGGCTCTTGAAGCCGACCGCGGCGGTGATGACGCCGTCCTATGCGTCGCATCTCGTCGAATGGGCGGCGGAGCGCGGCTTCGACCTCCAGAACTCCAGCGTCAGGCGGATCCTGGTGGCGGGCGAACCGGGCGGCGGCGAGCCGGCTATGCGGGCCAGGCTCGAAACGGGCTGGGGCGCCAAGGTCACCGAGGCGATGGGCATCGGCGACATCGGCGTCTCGCTTTGGGGCGAATGCGAGGAGCAGGACGGCATGCATCTCGGCGCGCGCGGCTTTGTCCATCCCGAATTGATCGACCCGGACAGCGGGGCAGCGCTTGCCATGGAGGACGGCGCGCGCGGCGAACTCGTGCTCACCCATCTCAGGCATCAGGCCGCGCCGCTGCTCAGGTTCCGGACGCGCGACCATGTCGAGGTGCGGACCTCGCCTTGCCGCTGCGGACGCAAGGCGCTGCGCCTGCGCTGCATCGGCCGCACCGACGACATGCTGATCGTGCGCGGGGTCAACGTGTTTCCGTCGGCGGTCCGCGAGATCATCGGCGAGTTCCTGCCGGACGTCAGCGGCGCCATCCTGATCAAGCCGGCAGAGGCAGGCGTCAGCCAGGAGCCGCCGCTGCCGGTAGTCGTCGAACTTGCCAGAGGCGGCGAACCGGACGCGGCGCTTGCCGGCCGCATAAAGGAGCGCTTGCGCGCTGCGCTGGTTTTTTCTGCGGCGGTGGAGCTCGTTCCATTCGGAACGCTCGAGCGCAGCGAATACAAGTCGAAGCTGGTCAGGCACTGAGATGCAGGGGAGGACAGTATGCAGAAACTTCAATCCCAGGGCGTGCATCACATCACGCTCGTAGGCGCGGACAGACAGACCTCGATCGATTTCTGGGAAGGCGTGCTTGGCATGCCTTTCATCTTCGACCAGCCCAACCTGGACAAGGCGAGCGAAAGCCACCTCTATTTCGATCCCGGTGACGGAAGGTTGATTACCGTCTTCACCGATGAAGGCCGCAAGCCGGAACCGGGCCGCACGCCGACCGACATAGGCTGCGTCCACCACATCGCCTTTTCCGTCTCGCGCGTGACTTTTCTCCAGGCCGTGGCGCGGCTCGACGAGCGCGGGATAAAACACAGCGGCGTCAAGGATCGCGGTTTCATGGATTCGATCTATTTCCAGGATCCGCTCGGCCTTTTGGTCGAACTCGCCAGCTATCGCTTCGAGCCGCCGCATGGCTTCACCCATGCCGAAGTGTTGATGGAGGCGCACAAGGTCCGCGTCGCGCGCGGCGACTACGCGATCGCCGAAGTACATCTCGCAGACGCAATCCAGAATCTCGTCGAACGGTCGCG
>JAEYXI010000363.1 GCA_023428515.1 Pseudomonadota bacterium
CATCTTCATCGGCGGCAAGGACGTCTCGCTGGCGCTCGACATGTTCGACGCCGCCAAGAAGGCGATGGTGCCGCCTTTCCAGGTGTCGGTGTTCGCCGATCCGGCCGGCTCCTTCACCACGGCGGCGGCGATGGTCGCCAAGGTGGAGAAGGCGCTGGAGAAGAAATTCGAGCGCGGCCTGAAAGACACCGAGATCGCCGTCTTCGGTGCGACTGGGGTGGTCGGGTTCTGCACCGCCGTCATCGCGGCCAAGGAAGGCGCCAAGGTCACCATCATCGGCCATGACGGCACCGAGCGCGTGAAGAAGGTGGCCGACGAGATCAAGACGCGTTTCGGCGCGGATGTGGAGGCGGCGGACGGCTCGACAGAGGCGAAGAAGAAGGCGCTCGCGGAAAAGGCCGAAGTGATCCTGACGGCCGCCAAGGCGGGCGTCCAGGTGATCTCCAGGGAGCAGCTGGCGGCGGCAGGCAGACTGCTGATCGCTTCCGACGTCAACGCGGTGCCGCCGGCCGGCATCGAGGGGCTGGAAGTGAACGCCAACGGCGAGCAGCTCGAGGGGACGAAGGCGATCGGCATCGGCCCGCTTGCCGTCGGCAATGTTAAGTACAAGGTGGAATTCGGGCTTTTCAAACGCATGATCGAAGCCGAAAAGACCGTCACCTATGATTTCCAGGACGCGTTTTCATTTGCTCGCGAGATCGCCAAATAGTGCCGGCTTCCTTCTGATCGCGGCGATCTCCGGCCGGGCGCTGGCGACGGCGGCGCGGCGCGCCGGCTATCGCCCGCTGGTCGCCGACTTCTTCTGCGACACCGACACGGTCGCCCTTGCGGAGCGCACCCGGATGCTTCCGGGCGACCTGCAGCAGGGCATCGACACGTCGCGGCTAGTCGAAACGCTCCGCCAACTCGCGGGCAAAGACAGGCCGATCGCACTCGTCCTCGGCTCGGGTTTCGAACGCGAGCCTGATATCGTGGACGAGATCGCCCGCCATTTCCCGCTCGCCGGCAACGACGGCGCCGCGATCCGCCGGGTGAAGGATCCGCAGGCGCTCGCCGCGGACTGCGCCGAGCTTGGCATTCCGCATCCTGAATTCCGCTGGGATGTGCCGCCTGATCCCGAGAACTGGGTGGTGAAGACGGCCGGCGGCGCGGGCGGTTCGCATGTCAGGCGACTGGCCGCCCCCTCCACGGCCTTCGGCGGTCCCCCTCCCCCACTTCGCAGGGGAGGAACCGAGGCAGAGCCCGGCCGCTACTTCCAGCGTTTCGTTCCCGGGCAGAGTGTCTCGGCGCTGTTCATCGGCGACGGCAACGGTGCACGCATCATCGGCTTCAGCCGGCAATGGACCTCGCCGGCGCCCGGTGCGCCCTATCGCTATGGCGGTGCGGTGCGGCTGAGACGCGTCGAACGGGAGGACGCCGCGGCGATCAGCGGCTGGCTGGACGGCCTGGCGCGGCGCGCCGGCCTGGTTGGGCTCTGCAGCGCGGACTTCATCCGCAACGGTGACGGCTACCATCTCGTTGAGATCAATCCACGCCCCGGCGCCACGCTCGATATCTTCGACAGTTCGGAAGCGCCGCTGATGGAGGCGCATCTCAAGGCTGCGAGAGGTGAAGCCTACGCCGTGCCGAGCTTCAGAGATGCCATGGCGTCGATGATCGCCTATGCAACGGCGCCTGTCGCGAGTTTTCCAGACATCGCCTGGCCGGATTGGACGGCCGACCATCAATCACCGGGCACGAGACTGGTTGCAGGCGACCCCGTCTGCACGGTCTTCGCCCGCGGCCCGAATGCTGCGGCAACCCGGAGAACCGTGCGGACTCAAGTGAAAGAGTTGCAGCGCTTCTGGGAAGGAGATGCGACATGAAGGATGGTTCGGCATCCCTGAACGACAACGCACAGCGCATCGTCGACGGCATGATCCGCGATGCCGAACGGCTGCGGATCGGTGTCTCAAAGGGTCCGTCGGGTGAAAACCTGATCGATGCCGGAGCGAAGGCGCCGGGTGGTATCGAGGCCGGGCTGCGCATTGCGGAGGCGGCCATGGGCGGGCTCGGCACGATCTCGGCGGGTTTCGACCGTTCGCTGAAGAAATGGCCGCTGACAGTCGAGGTGCGCAGTTCGCAGCCGGTGCTCGCCTGCCTTGCCTCGCAATATGCCGGCTGGAACCTTTCCAGCGGCAAATATTTCGCCATGGGCTCCGGTCCGGCACGGGCGCTGGCGCGGGTCGAGCCGCTGTACGAGAAGCTGACCTATAAGGACACCGCCTCGTCGGCCGTCCTTTTGCTGGAGACGGCGGAACCGCCGCCCGAGGCGGTCGTGCAGAAGGTCGTCCACGCGACCGGCATCGCCGCCGACCGGCTCACCTTCCTCTATGCCCCCACGCAGAGCCTCGCGGCGACCGTGCAGATCGTCTCGCGCGTGCTGGAGGTGGCGCTGCACAAGGCCAACGATCTCGGCTTTCCGCTGGAGAACATCGTCGACGGGATTGGAGCGTCTCCCATCCCTGCCCCGCATCCGGATTTCCTGACCGCGATGGGCCGCACCAACGACGCAATCATCTATGGCGGTCTGGTGCAGCTGTTCGTCAAAGGTACGGCAAACGACGCCAGGACGCTTGCCGAGAAATTGCCGAGCCTGGCCTCCAGGGATTTCGGCGAGCCCTTCGCCCGCATATTCGAGCAGTTCAAGGGCGATTTCTATGCCATCGACCCGCTGCTGTTCAGCCCGGCCGAAGTCATCGTGACCGCGATCGAAACCGGCGATACGTTCCGCGCCGGCGGACGCGACGAGATGATGCTCGAACGGAGCCTGGGTTAGCATGCCCCCTCGCATACTTGTCGTCAGCGACAATTCCGATGCGCGCTCAAAAGGGCTGGCGAAGAGCCTGCGCCGGCGCGGCGCCGTGGCGGTAACAGCCCCGCTTGCCGCAATCGCCTTCGACACCCGCAGTCCGAGCGGCCTCGACATACCGGACTTCGGCCCGCGGCTGCCGGACGCGGTGCTCGTCCGCTCGATCGCCGCCGGCTCGTTCGAGGCCATAACGCGACGCCTCGGCGTGCTGCACGCACTCGGGCGGCTTTCCGTCCCCGTATGGAATTCGGCGCAGGCGATCGAACGCTGCGTCGACAAGTCGATGACGACCTTCCTGCTGCAGAAAGCCGGCCTGCCGACGCCGCCGACTTTCGCCGTCGAGGGACGTGCCGCGGCCGAGGAGATAGCCGCGCGAGAACTGGCCCGAACTCCGCTGGTGCTGAAGCCGCTCTTCGGCGCACAGGGACGCGGCATCAGGATGGTCCGCTCGCTCGCCGACTTGCCGGCGACCGAGGACGTGAACGACGTCTTCTATCTCCAGCACTACGTCGCCCGCGCGGGTCCTCCCTTTCGCGATTTCCGTATCTTCGTCGTCGCCGGCAGGGCTGTCGCCATGATGAGCCGGCGCGGCGAGGACTGGATCACCAACGTCAACCGGGGCGCGGTGCCGGAGCAGATCTCCGGCCATGACGAAGACGAGTTGGCGGACCTCGCCGTCGCGGCAGCCGGCGTGGTGGGGGCTGATTTCGCCGGGGTCGACATCGTACCGGCTGCCGACGGCAGCCTGTTGGTGCTTGAGGTCAACAGCATGCCGGCATGGTCGGGGCTGCAATCGGTCGCCGCCGTCAACATATCAGACGCAATCGCCGACGCCCTGCTGAAGACCGTCGCCGATCGGGCGGAGGCGGCGCGTCCCTACCGCTTCGCCTCGCCGGCGAATTCATGAGCTTTTCGCGCGACGGGTTGCGGACTGCTTACGAGGAAGCGTGCCGGCATGAGATCGAGGCGCTGAAGCCCGGCAACGTCCATGTCTTCGCCGACGGTCATCGCATGTCCGCCGACCAGTTCCTCACCAGTGCTGAAGTCTCGTCCGGCCCGCTCACTGATCCGGGCTTGCCCGTCGGACAGCGCATTCTCGAAGCGGTCCGCGCGACGCGAAAGGCGGTCGACACCAACACCAATCTCGGCATTGTCCTGCTTTGCGCGCCGCTGATCCGCGCCGCCGAAATGGTGGATGGACAACTGCACGAGAATCTCGCCGCCGTCCTCGACGGGCTGGACATGGAGGATACGGCGGCGGTGTTCGAGGCGATCGTGCTCGCTTCGCCCGGCGGGCTTGGATCGGCCGAAACGCACGATGTCAGGGAAAAGCCGACAGTCGGCCTGCTCGACGCAATGCGGGAAGCGGCCGACCGCGACAGGATCGCACGCCAGTACGTCACCGGCTACGACGACGTGTTCGGCATCGGCGTCCCGGCGATCGAGAAAGCGCTCGCGCATGGCGAGGGCGGCATGTGGCCGACGATCTTTGCCTATATGGCATTCCTTGCCGGCTTCCCGGACAGCCATGTGGCGCGCATACACGGAGCCGAAGTGGCGATCGGGGTACAGAAAGAGGCGGCCACCGTCCGCGAATCGCTCGAAGCGGACGGCGACGATGCGTCGCGGACGGCGCTGCTCATGGATTTCGACCACAGCCTGAAGGCGCGCGCCATAAACCCCGGAACTTCCGCCGATCTGACGGTCGCTAGTCTTTTAGTCCATGCGCTTAGGTTCAACTTGCATAAAGGCAGCGTTGATGGTTGAATTTCATTCGTGGGAGCAGTGCTTCCACGGCTATCTAGCCAACCGGTCCGGTCAGTCCGGACGCTGCCAACAAGGATAGTCGTCCATCGAGCGTCCGCTCGGTTGCGGCGTCTTTGGACTCCATAATTTTGTCTTGGAGGAAATTGGCATGGCTAAAATCTCGAAAGTGATGGTCGGTGAATCGCTGGTCGGCGACGGCAACGAAGTCGCCCATGTGGACCTGCTCATCGGACCACGGGGGAGCGCAGTCGAAGCGGCCTTTTGCAACGCTCTCACCAACAACAAGGACGGCTTCACGTCCCTGCTGGCGGTGATTGCGCCCAATCTTGCCTGCAAGCCCAACACCGTGATGTTCAACAAGGTGACGATCAAGGGAGCCAAGCAGGCTGTCCAGATGTTCGGCCCGGCGCAGCACGCTGTCGCCAAGGCTGTCCAGGACAGCGTCGCCGAGGGCATCATTCCCGCCAACGAGGCCGACGACGTCTTCATATGCGTCGGCGTGTTCATCCACTGGGACGCCGCGGACGACGCGAAGATCCAGGATTTCAACTACCGGGCGACGAAGGAAGCTATCCAGCGCGCGGTCGAGGGCAAGCCCACCGCCGCCGAGGCGACCGCCCAGCGGGACCAGGTGAAGCATCCCTTCGCGGCCTAGACGCGAGACAGCCCCGCACAGGCGAAACCCTCTGCCGAGCCGGATGGACTGTTGCGCCGGCTGAAGGCGTTGTTAGGCCTCTGACACGATTGCTCCGAAGGGCGACCTTCGGAGCAATCGCACCATCGCGACACCCGATTTATCCGTTGGCCAGCGACGCGAGTTGCTCGGGCGAGAGGGTGCCGTTGTGGAGCGAAGTTGCGACCAGCGCCGCCGCGATGCCCAACGACGACAGCGCGCGGAGGTCGGCTGCGTCGCGCACCCCGCCGGCGGCGATCACGGAACGATTTCCGGCTCTTCGCTTGATCTCCGCGAGCCGCGCGAGGTCGGGACCTTCGGCGGCCCCTACCCTCGCCAGCGTCATGACGATCACCTTTGACGGCCAGAGGGCGGGCTGATCGAGGAGAGCGGTCGGGCCACGGAACCCGTCACCGAAGAAATCAAGCGAAAGGATGAGGTCCGGATGATCTCGGAAACGCCTGAGCAGAGTGTCGTCGCGTTGCGATTCCGAGCCGAGCACCGGACGGAGCGGCGGCTCCGCCAGCGCCGCGGCCAACGTGTCCGCATCGGCGATGCCGGCATCCAACCAGAGTTCCGGCGCGTCGTGCATGGCACTCAGTCTGGCCGTCGCCTCACTGTTCGGCGCCCTGCCTTCGATGGCGTCGAGGTCTGCGATGTAGAAGGCCGGAAAGGGAAAGAGCGTGCGCAGCCCCTTGGCGACGGCGACTGCATCGGAACTCGCGCTGAGCGGCGTCACGATCGGCCTGTAGCTGTCGCGCTGCCCCATCTGCGCGCGGACGACTTCGCCGCCTTTCAGGTCGAGAACAGGAATGATACGCAACACTCTTCCCACAAACTGTCTGTTCCCTGGATGAAAGCCTGAAGCGTGGAAAAAGGAAAGCATATCGTCGCCGGTTTCGATGTCGGCGGGGCACATCTGAAAGTCACCCGCGCCGAGCACGGCCGCGTCGTCGCCTCGACCATCGTCGCCACGCCGCTATGGCAGGGTCTAGACAAGCTCGATGAAGGGTTCCGGGAGCTCGAGCCGGTTTTTCGCGGCGCCGACCTCAACGCTTTCACAATGACGGGAGAGCTGTCGGACATCTTTCCGTCACGCGAGACAGGCGTGGCGGCGCTTCTCAAGGAGATCGCCGAACGGTTTCCCGCCGAGAACCTGATCTACGCCGGGCCGGAAGGTTTCGTCGGCATCGATGCGGCGGCGAACCTCACCATGGACGTCGCCTCCGCCAACTGGCATGCGACGGCGGCCCTGGCGGGGCGTCTCGCAGGCGACGCGTTGCTCGTCGACATGGGATCGACAACCACCGACATCATCGCGCTCGAGGCCGGCGCGGTCGCCAATGAGGGCTATACGGACGCCGAGCGGCTGCTCACCGGCGAGCTGGTCTATACCGGCTTCACGCGCACCTTCCTCTTCGGCGTGGCCTCCTCGGCCCCGGTACGTGGAAAACTGTCACCGCTGATGAACGAATATTTCGCCTCCATCGCCGACGCGCACCGCATCCTCGGCGTGCTCGACGAGGCCAACGACAAGCATGCCACGGCCGACGGCAAGGAGAAGACCGTCGCCGGCTCGGTCGCCCGGCTTGCCCGCAGGGTGGGGCGCGACGCCGCCGATCTCCTGCCCGGCGAATGGCGCGACATAGCAGCCTGGTTCAGCGAGCGGCAGTTGCGCATGGTCCATGACGCGGCCTTCCGCGTCGCGGGCAAGCTTCCGGCCGACGCGCCGATCGTCGGCGCCGGCATCGGCCGCTGGCAGATCAGGCGTCTCGCGGAACGCATGGAGCGCCGCTTCATCGATTTCGCCGACCTCATCCCGGCCGACGACACCGTGCCCAGCG
>JAEYXI010000387.1 GCA_023428515.1 Pseudomonadota bacterium
CACTTATACGGGGAGAGGATGCCGGCAGGCAGGTGAGGGGCGGCGCCAACGTTCGAGGCCGGGCAGCTTGCTGGAGAGAGGGCTGTTCATAGGTCCGGGCCTGGGTCGATCTTCTGTCGCGAAGCGAGGTGTTCTCTGCTAGACGCCACCAAAGCCATCCGAAGGGTAGCATGAAGTCGGAGATAGCTGGATGATCCGCCAATGAACGTTCTCCTCATCGGCTCCGGCGGCCGCGAACACGCGCTGGCCTGGAAGCTTGCGGCCTCGCCGATGCTGACGAAGCTCTATGCCGCGCCCGGCAATCCCGGCATCGCGCGAGAAGCGGAACTGGCCGCGCTCGACGTCGCCGATCACGGAGCGGTCGCTTCCTTCTGCCGGGAGAAAAAAATCGATCTCGTGGTGGTCGGACCTGAGGCTCCGCTCGTCGCCGGTCTTGCCGACGATCTCCGCATTGCCGGCATAAAGGTCTTCGGCCCCTCGAAGGCCGCCGCCCAGCTCGAGGGTTCCAAGGGCTTCACCAAGGATCTCTGCGCGCGCCAGAACATCCCGACCGGCGCCTATGGCCGTTTCACCGCCGCCGAGGCGGCGAAGGCCTATGTCCGCGACCAGGGCGCGCCGATCGTCATCAAGGCCGACGGGCTCGCCGCCGGCAAGGGCGTCACCGTCGCGATGACCGAAGCCGAGGCGCTCGCCGCGATTGACGACTGCTTCAGCGGCGCCTTCGGCAGCGCCGGCGCCGAGGTCGTGGTTGAGGAGTTCCTGAGCGGCGAGGAGGCGAGCTTCTTCTGCCTTTGCGACGGCATGACCGCCTTGCCGTTCGGCACGGCGCAGGACCACAAGCGCGTCGGCGACGGCGACACCGGGCCGAACACCGGCGGCATGGGCGCCTATTCGCCGGCTCCGGTGATGACACCCGAGATGATCGAGCGCACGATGAAGGAGATCGTCGAGCCGACCATGCGCGGCATGGCCGAACTCGGCGCGCCTTTCTCGGGCGTGCTCTTCGCCGGCCTGATGATCACGCCGGCTGGTCCAAAGCTCATCGAATACAACACCCGCTTCGGCGACCCCGAATGCCAGGTGCTGATGATGCGGCTGAAGGACGATCTGCTCGTGCTGCTCGAAGCCGCCGCCGACGGCCAGCTCGCGCATATGTCGGCGCGCTGGCGCGACGACGCGGCGCTAACGGTAGTGATGGCGGCGAAGGGCTATCCCGCCACGCCCGAAAAAGGTTCAATCATCCGCGGCCTCGACAATGCCGCTCAAGGCGGCGTCGAGATTTTCCATGCCGGCACCGCCGAGCGCGGCGGTGAGATCGTCGCTAATGGCGGCCGCGTGCTCAACGTCACGGCGTCCGCAAAGACAGTCGGAGAGGCCCAGCGCCTCGCTTACGAAGCCGTCGATCGCATCGACTGGCCGGAAGGTTTCTGCCGCCGCGACATAGGCTGGCGCGCGGTCGAGCGCGAGAAGGCCTAGCAGCAAGTTCAGGAAAAGCGGGAACCGGTTTCCCGTCAGGAATTGCGCAAGCGGTGGAGTCTCAGGGGGCCGTCTCGTCGTTGCCGTCGAGCTTCCTCAGCAGGAAGACGGGCAGGTCCCTGCGCGAGAACTGCGACGCCGGGACGATCGGGCCCGGGTCGTCTATCGCTGCTTGCGATATCGCGGAGTCCTGGGGGCCGGACCACAGGTCGATCTGTTTCGCCTTGTCGGCCACTCTCACATAATTGGCGAGTTCCACCGGCGCCGGCGCGTCCGCAGCCTGGTCGATGGAGGCCTCCACGGCGGGCGCCGTCGGCATGGACGAAGCATCCTGGCCGTCCTTCGCTTCCTCGACGGGCACGAAGCGCAGCGTCACGTCGCTGCCTTTCTTGAGCGCCGTCCGGCGCGGGATCGGCAGCGGCACCTTTTCCGCGCTGGCCAGCGCCTCGAACGCCTTGAAGGCCGTCGTCTCGGCAACTGCCTGTTCAGCTGGAGCGAAGGCCGTCTCCAGCGTCTCGCGGCCTGCCTTCGCCGCGGCCACCACGGCTGCTGCGGACACCGGCTGCTCATCGCTTTCCGTGACGCTCGCATAGTCGAGCGTCACATCGCCGCCTTCGAGTGCGACGCGCCGCGAGATCGGCAGCGGTACGCTTTCGCCGGCCGCAACTGCCTCGGCGGTCGTGTCGACCAGCTTGCCGAACGGCCACTCTGCGCGCAGTTCTTCCGCACTCATCGAGGCGACGTTGACGTCGATGTCGAGCGGCGTGCCTGGAACGCGATAGGGACAGGACCGCGCGGTGCAGTTCGTGCCGGCGGAAAACTGCCAGAGCGTATAGGTCTGCCAGTTGCCCTTCGGGAAATGCAGGCCGATCACCGGCTTGTAGCGCGCATACCAGAGCGGCAGGCGCGACAGCAGCGGATAGCGGTCGCGGTTCTCGGCGATGTGCAGCGCCGTGCTGCCATTGGTGTAGAGCACCGGCCAGCGGCCGAGCCGCGTGTGGATGTGGCGCGCGAAAGTCTCGGCGTCCTTCAGTGACATCCACTTCTTCGGATCGTGCTCCTCGATGTCGAGCGCGATCAGATCGTCCGGCGCCGGATCCGCGAAATTGATGAAATTATTGGCCTGATCGATCGGATTGCCCGGCCGCCCGAGATGGTAGGCGCCCCATTTCAGGCCGAGCGCCTTGGCCACCGTCCTGCGCGTCTGGAAGAGTTCGCGCGCCACGGCGTGACGCTTCCACAGCGCCTTGCAGAGCCGTACCTCCGTCTCGTTGCCCTTGCATGCATAGGGCGGCGAGACGCCGTCAGACCCCTTGTTGATGAAGCCGACGACGCGTTTGTGCCCGGCAAGCTTCTGCCAGTCGATCGGGTTGTATTCGTAGGCATCGATGACCAGCGCGCGGTCATTGCGCTTCCAAGGCTCGGAGAAATCGGATGCATTGGCGGTGGGTGCGCCCAAAAGGACAGCGGCAACAACGGCCAGGACGGTGCGCGTTAGAC
>JAEYXI010000452.1 GCA_023428515.1 Pseudomonadota bacterium
GCCTACACCACGGTGGCCAATGTCGTGCTGATGCAGGCCGGCGTGCCCCTGATCGCCGCGCTGCTCGCCTTCCTCCTTTTCCGGGAGCGCGTCGCGCCGGCGACCTGGGTCGCGATCGCCGCCGTCATCTGCGGCGTCGCCATCATGGTGTCGGAGTCCTTCGACGGCACCGTCTCGCCCATCGGAGACGGCCTCGCTTTGCTGATCGCTTTCGCGTTTTCGATCGCCACGGTCATTACGCGGCGCTTTTCGCATGTACGCATGACGCCGGCGACATGTCTCGGAACCATCTTCGCCGGTTCATTTGCCGCGAGCCAGGCCGACGGCCTGGCGGTTTCCAGCTACGACATGGCGTGGCTGTTCACCTTCGGCGCCCTCAACCTCGGTCTTGGGCTCGCCTGCTTCGCCACCGGCGCCAGGCTCATCCCGGCCGCCTTCGCCGCGCTTCTCGGCACGTTCGAGACGCTGCTCAGCCCGGTCTGGGTCTGGCTCGCTCACGGGGAGATACCGTCCAACCGCACGCTGCTCGGCGGCACAGTGATCTTCGTCGCGCTGCTTGTCCATATCCGGCTGGAGTTCCAGCGCATGTCAAGGCCGCAGCGAGCGGGCGTCACGGGCATGCCCTCGCCCAATTGACGTAACGTCCCCTTGCGCGATCAATTCAAACTTGTCGCCGCTCGAAAACGTCAATAGGCTCTTCTCCGGAGCTTACCGGGGCATTGCGGAAGAGGCTCGGTCGGCCGATGAAAACGCAAGGGGAATAAGAATGTTCAGCAATCTGTGCAGGCTGTCAGCAGCAACCGCCGTCGCCGTCATGATGAGCGGCGCCGCGTGGGCGCAGGAGCGCGTCGTCAACGTTTACAACTGGTCCGATTATATCGACGAGTCGATCATCGCGGACTTCACCAAGGAGACGGGCATCAAGGTCGTCTACGACGTCTTCGATTCCAACGAGATCCTGGAAACCAAGCTGCTCGCCGGCGGCAGCGGCTACGACGTCGTGGTGCCCACCGGCAACTTCCTGGCCCGCCAGATCCAGGCCGGCGTCTTCCAGAAGCTCGACAAGTCGAAGCTGCCCAACCTGGCCAACATGTGGGACGTCGTCTCCGAGCGTACCGCCAAATACGATCCGGGCAACGAATACTCGATCAACTACATGTGGGGCACGGTCGGCATCGGCTACAACCAGAAGAAGGTGCAGGAAGCGCTCGGCGTCGAGAAGATCGACAGCTGGGACGTCTTCTTCAACCCCGAGAAGCTGTCGAAGCTCGCCGATTGCGGCGTCTACGTGCTGGATTCTCCGACCGACATCATCCCGACGACCTTCAAATATCTCGGCATCGACACGGAAGCGACCTCCGCCGAGGATTTCGCCAAGGCGGAAGAGGCGCTGATGAAGATCAGGCCCTACATCCGCAAGTTCCACTCGTCCGAATACATCAACGCGCTCGCCAACGGCGACATCTGCTTCGCCATCGGCTGGTCGGGCGACGTGTTCCAGGCACGCGACCGCGCCGCCGAGGCCGACCAGGGCGTGGTCGTCGATTACGTCATCCCGAGCGAAGGCGCCGAGATGTGGTTCGACCAGCTCGCCATCCCGGCGGACGCCAAGAATGTCGCCGAGGCGCACGAATTCCTCAACTACATCATGAAGCCGGAAGTCGCGGCGAAGGCCACCAACTACGTCTACTTCCCGAACGGCAACAAGGCGTCGCAGGAATTCATCGACAAGGAGATTATGGACGATCCGGCGATCTACCCTGACGAGGCGACGCTCGGGAAGCTGTTCACCGTCTCGCCCTACGATCCGAAAACCCAGCGCCTCGTCACGCGCACCTGGACCAAGATCGTCACAGGCCAATGATCAGAAAGAACCCCGGCGCCTCGAAATGCCGGGGTTTTTTGCGGACACGAGAACCGGGGCAGCAGGACTGGGGGTAGCATCGGCATCATGAAGTCGCTCGGCAGCATCAGGCGGTCCTTCGCGCCGTGGAACGATCCTTCGGCGAAACCCTACATTTCCTTCGAGAACGTCACCAAGGTGTTCGGCGACTTCACCGCCGTCGACGACCTGTCGCTCGATATCTACGAGAAGGAATTCTTTGCACTGCTCGGCGGCTCGGGCTCCGGCAAGTCGACGTTGCTCAGGATGCTCGCCGGCTTCGACGAGCCGACGAAAGGTCGCATCCTGCTCGACGGGCAGGATCTGCGCGGCATCCCGCCCTACCGGCGGCCGCTCAACATGATGTTCCAGTCCTATGCGCTGTTCCCGCACATGACGGTGGAGGCGAATGTCGCCTTCGGCCTCAAGCAGGAGGGCATGCCCAAGGCCGATATAGACGCGCGGGTGAAGGAGATGCTCAAGCTCGTCAAGCTCGAGCAATTCTCCAAGCGAAAACCGCACCAGCTTTCCGGCGGCCAGCGCCAGCGCGTGGCGCTTGCGCGATCCGTCGCCAAGCGGCCAAAAGTCCTCCTGCTCGACGAGCCGCTCGGCGCGCTCGACAAGAAGCTGCGCGAGGAGACGCAGTTCGAGCTGATGGATTTGCAGCAGTCGCTGGGGCTGACCTTCGTCATCGTCACCCACGACCAGGAGGAGGCGATGACGATGGCGGACCGCATCGCCATCCTCGACAAGGGCCAGATCATGCAAGTCGCCACGCCGGCCGAGATCTATGAGGCGCCGACCTCGCGCTTCGTCGCCAATTTCGTCGGCAATGTGAACATGTTCGAGGGCACGGTGGCGGCGCGCGAGGCGAATAAAGCACGCATCACCGGCGCCAGCGGAGCGGAGATCACCGTCGAGAACGCCGGCGACGCGGCTGCCGGCAACGCCGTCGCTTTCGCCGTCCGCCCGGAGAAGATCAAGGTCTCGTCGCGCCGGCCGGAAGGCACGGCCAATGCCATGGAGGGCGAAATCTACGACCTCGCCTATCTCGGCGACATGACCATCTATCACGTACAGCTTCCAGACGGTCAGGTCGTGAAGGCGAGCGCGCTGAACAGCTCGCGCCTCACCGACGATCCGCTGACCTGGAACGACCGCGCCTGGATATCCTTCCAGCCGGATGCCGGCGTCGTCCTGACGCGGTAGGAGCGGCCGATGAGCAATGCCGCCGTCTCCATTCCCGCCTCCGAAGCATCCGCCGCGGGCGCGCCCTCCGCGCTCACACGCGCCGTGCAGGCGGTGACCGGCCGCCTCGTCATCATCGTCCCCTATCTCTGGCTGCTCTTCTTCTTCCTCGTGCCCTTCGTCATCGTCTTCAAGATCTCGCTCTCGACGACGGCGATCGCCATGCCGCCCTATACGCCGGTGTTCAGCCTCGAGGAGGGGCTCAGCGGGCTCTGGTCGCAGCTTGGGGAGCTCAACTTCGACAACTATCTCTGGCTGACCGACGATCCGCTCTATTTCAACGCCTATGTGTCGAGCGTCTGGATCGCCGGCGTGTCGACGCTCCTGGCGCTGCTTGTCGGCTATCCCATCGCTTACGGCATGGCGCGCGCGCCCGCGTCGCTGAGGCCGACGCTTCTGATGCTGGTCATCCTGCCGTTCTGGACGTCGTTCCTCATCCGCGTCTACGCCTGGATCGGCATATTGAAGCCCGAAGGGCTGCTAAACCAGCTGCTCATGGGCCTCAACATCATTGACAGCCCGCTGGTCATCCTCAACACCCACACGGCCATCTTCATCGGCATCGTCTATTCCTACCTGCCTTTCATGATCCTGCCGCTCTACTCCTCGCTGGAGAAGATGGACTATTCGCTGATCGAGGCGGCGCAGGACCTCGGCTGCCGGCCGATCTCGGCCTTCTGGAAAATCACCTTCCCGCTGTCGCTGCCGGGCGTCATCGCGGGCTGCATGCTCGTCTTCATCCCGGCGGTCGGCGAGTTCGTCATTCCCGACCTGCTCGGCGGGTCGCAAACGCTGATGATCGGCCGGACGCTGTGGAACGAGTTCTTCGCCAACCGCGACTGGCCGGTTTCCTCGGCGGTCGCCGTCATCCTGCTGCTTCTCCTGATCGTGCCGATCATGATCTTCCAGTTCGCGCAGGCGCGTGCGCAGGAGCAAGGAAGATGAGCCCTACCTGGTCCCGCTTCAACATCGTCTCGATCGTGCTGGGCTTCGCCTTCCTCTACCTGCCCATCGTGCTCCTGGTAATCTTCTCCTTCAACGCATCGCGGCTGGTCACAGTCTGGGGCGGTTTCTCGACGCAGTGGTACGTCTCGCTCTTCCGCAACCAGGGGCTGATGGACGCTGCCTGGGTCACGCTGCGCGTCGGCTTCATCTCGGCGACGGTCGCCACCGTGCTCGGCACGCTCGCCGCGCTCGCCCTCACCCGCTACACGCGCTTCCGCGGCAGGGTGCTCTTCTCCGGCATGGTATTCGCGCCTCTGGTCATGCCGGAAGTCATTACCGGCCTATCGCTGCTTCTCCTCTTCGTCGCGATCGGGCTCGACCGTGGCTTCATGACGGTCACGCTCGCCCACATCACCTTCTCCATGTGCTTCGTCGCCGTCGTCGTGCAGTCGCGCCTGATGACATTCGACCGCTCGCTGGAGGAAGCAGCGATGGACCTCGGCGCGCCGCCGGTGAAGACCTTCTTCCAGGTCACGCTGCCGGTCATCGCGCCGGCCATCATCTCGGGCTGGATGCTCGCCTTCACGCTTTCGCTGGACGACCTAGTGATCGCGAGCTTCGCATCGGGGCCGGGCGCCACCACATTGCCGATGAAGATCTACAGCCAGGTTCGCCTCGGCGTGACGCCCGAGATCAATGCGGCCTGCACGCTGATGATCGGCATCGTTGCCGCCGGTGTTCTCGCCGCCTCGATCATCAACAAGCGCCGCGAGGTGCAGCGCCAGCGCGACGAGCAGGCCGCGCTCAGGATGTAGGCTATTCCGCGCTGAGGCCGGTCGTCGGTGTCACCACCGGCGCGGTCCACGGGCCGCCGATCCTGAAGGTCGTCGGCTCCGCAGCTGCCGTCTGTGCGGCTGTCTGCGGCGGTGACTCGGCTATGCCGGAAAGGTCGAGCTCTCCCCGGGCCAACGGGGCAGCGCCGGCGATCGCGATCCGGTGAAGCGGCGACCTGATCTCGGCCTTCTCGATCTTCGCGACGCCATTCGCGATATTGGCTTTCAACTCGAGTGCCTCGATCGGGAAGGCCTCGGTGCTCGCTTCGGCAAGCACGAAGGGAGCGCCGCCTTTTGCGCGCGCGAGCATGTCGGCTATGTCGATACCCGACAGCCCGCCCTGGCCGAAATTCGCCGAGAAAGAGCCGTTGGCGCTGGCGAGCAACGTGTCCCAACTGCTGCCGTCGCCCTTCAGGATGACGGAGACCGTGCCACGCCCAGCAGGCATGAAGGTGGTGATGCCAACAGCCCCGGCGAATGCGCTCCCCTCGACGTCCGACGCCAGCAGGCGCATCTCGACCTGCGTTCCCGCTGCCTTGCGGTCGAAGCGCAAGCCGGCCTGGATGGTACCGCCGAAGGCCGAGGCGTCGGAGATGTCGAACGCAGCAAGACCCTCGTCGACGCGCGCCGTCGCGGCGAGACCGGCGAGAGCAACCGTTTCCACCGTCGCCTGCCCCCCCCGGAGGCGCCGCACCACGATGAGCCG
>JAEYXI010000514.1 GCA_023428515.1 Pseudomonadota bacterium
AGCCCGTCCCGCAAAAGACGGTTGCGCAAAAGACGGCGCAGAAGACTGCCCTCGCTCTGCCCAAGTCGGTCGACCGCCCGCCGGGGAAGCCGCAAAAGATCGTCACCGGCTCGATCAGCCGGCCCGACAAGCCGACCTTCGTGCAGACGAAGTCCAAGGTGAACCTGCGGGCGCAGGCGAAAGCCGATGCGCCGATCATAGCCACGCTGGAGCCCAGGACCGTGATGCGCGAACTGGCGCGGTCGGGAGATTGGCGGCTGGTGATGGGCGACGGCCGCAAGGGCTGGGTGCGAAACGACTATCTGGCGAAGCCGACATTTTTGCCGCGCCGGCCGAAGCTGCCGGTGGCCGAGGTGAGCCAGGCGAAAGCGCCCGCCAAACCAGAAAAGTCCCGATAATACCGCTTAGAACGCCCTGAAGGTCAGCGTGGTCAGCGAACGCACGATACCAGGCACGTTGGCGACATGTTCGTTGATGAACTTGCCGATGTCGTCCTCGGTATCGACGTAGATCTTCATCAGGAGATCATATTCGCCGCTGGTCGAATAGAGCTCCGAGACGATTTCGCGCTCGAACAGCGCATCGGCGACCTCGTAGGTCTTGCCCGGCTGGCACTGGAGCTGCACGAAAACGGCTCTCATCGCGGTCTTTCCATTGTCGCGGAGGCCTCTGAGCTCCCGCGTTCATTGCTGTCGAACCAGTCGATAGCTCTTTAGCCCGCCGCTATCAATCCGCCAGCAAGGCCTGCGTCAAGGGGTGCGCCGGATCGGCAAGCCCGTCGACGATGTTGAAATGATGCCGGTCGGGCTCCTCGACATAGGCCGTCGCGCCGCCGGCGCCGATCCAGGCATTGGCCAGAAGCTTGCTCTGGCGGATGAATTCCGAGCGCTCGCCGCCACCGACCCAGCAGGTGACGCGCACGCTTTCGAGGGGCTCGAGGAAGACCGGGCTCTCGGCCGCCGCCTCGGCATGGTCGATGCGGAGCGTCTCGTTCATGGCGGTGCGCATCAAGGGCCGGAGATCATGCAGGCCGGAGATCGATACCACGTTGCGGATACGGCCCTTCACCGGCTGCGACAGGGGCGTATCGGTGCAGACCAGGCGCGTCGCCAGGTGCCCGCCCGCCGAATGCCCGGTCAGGTGGATCGGACCGCCGACCATGCCGGCTATCTTTTCCACCGCAGCGCCGATCTCGGCAGCGATGCCGGCGATGCGGTTTTCAGGGCAGAGCGTGTAGGTTGGCATGGCAACTGCGTAACCCTGCGCGACCGGCCCCTTGGCCAGATGCGACCAGAAGCTCTGGTCGAAGCGCATCCAGTAGCCGCCATGGATGAAGATCACGAGGCCTTTCGGCTCCGTATCGGGCAGGAAAAGGTCGAAACGGTTGCGCGGGCGATCCCCATAGGAAAGGCCGGACTTCACCCTGCCGGCCGCCTCGCGCTCCTCGCGATAGGCCGTTGCCGGGGCGACCCAGGCATCCGGCCAGCGGTCGCCACCGGCAATGTTGGCGCCGTTGGTGTAGGCGTTGTCCCAGTCCTGGATTTTGTGATGCATGCCGTCCTCCGTGCCGCTTCATAGCCGCCACGCCATGGACTGTCATCCGTCGGCGCGGCCGCATGTGCAGGACCTCGCCTCGAAGTCGCCACCAGTTTCCGCTATGCCGGTTGAGGATCGCTATCCCTTGCCCGCCGCGAGGGCGTTGGATATTCTTGTCATTAAAATAATCTTCCGGTGAAGCAACTAGGCGTATTCGCCAAGGACCACGGGACGAAATCGATGCTCAACCTCAGCTATCCCGAGGTGATCCCCGGCCCGCCCAGGCCGAGCGCGATCATCACGCCTGGCAGGTTCTCGCTGCCGGCAGGAACCGAGCGCTACACGGTGCCGGGAGGCGGCGCGCTGCTGGTCGACGTCGAAGCCGGCGACAACGTGACAATCGCCAACACCGAGGGTGGGCAGGCCTGCGAACTCGTCGCGCTCGACAAAGGGGGCCGCTCTGACTCCGGCATTCTCGGCGCTTCGGCCAACAGCAATGCCGCCGGCCTGAAAGCCCTTCTGCTCTCGGGCGAGGAAAGCCTCAGGCAGTTCCGCCTGAAGATCGAGCGGCGCGGCATCAACCTCGCCGGCGCCGAAGCCCTCCGCTTTTTCGGTGAGGCGACGCCTGCCGGCGCTGAAGAAAGCTTCACCGTCCAGCGCGCGGGCTCGCTGATCGTCGCTGCGCCCGGCGGGCCGATGTCGCTCGAGGCGCAGGACACGGTGACGCCGCTGACGCTGAGGATCGACCGCGCACGTATCAAGTCGATAGGGAAATTCGAGCTGCCCGATCCGCTCGCCGACCCGGTGCTCGACCGCCGCGTGAAGTCGCAGACGGCCGAAGCCTACTTCGTCAAGGCCGGCGACTACATCCAGATCATCGATGTCGATGGCCGGCAGTGCACCGACTTCCAGTGTTTTTCGGCGCGCAAGCTCGATGCCGGCAAGGACCATCCGCTCGACGTGACGACGACACGCACGCTGATGGGTGCCAGCTATCCGATGCCCGGCCTGCACTCGAAATACTACGACCAGGACATGGAGCCGCTGGTCGAGGTGGTGCAGGACACTTGCGGCCGCCACGACGCCTTCGCGCTCGCCTGCGCTGCAAAATATTACGACGATATCGGTTATCCGGGTCACCCCAACTGCTCGACCAACTTCAACACGGCGCTGTCGGACAAGGGCGTCACGCCCCGCGCCGGCTGGATGGCGGTCAATTTCTTCTTCAACACGTCGATCGACGCGCAGGGGCTTGTGGTCTCCGACGAACCCTGGTCCCGACCGGGCGACTACGTGCTCCTGCGCGCGCTGACGGATCTCGTCTGCGTATCCTCCGCCTGCCCTGACGACACCACGCCGGCAAACGGCTGGAACCTCACCGACATCCACGTTCGCACCTATAGCGGCGCCGAAAAATTCACCCGAGCGGTAGCGAGAAGAATGAGCCCCGACGCCGAACCCGTCATGACCCGCGAAACCGCCTTCCATTCGAGCTTTGCGAAACACACGCGCAACTTCGTCGAGTACAAAGGCTACTGGCTCGCCAACTCCTTCGCCAAGGCCGGACCTATCGAGGAATACTGGGCCTGCCGCGAGAAGGCGGTGGTGATGGACCTGTCGCCGCTCCGCAAGTTCGAGGTGACCGGCCCGGATTCGGAAGCGCTGCTGCAATATGTGCTGACGCGCGACGTGAAGAAGCTCGGCGTCGGCCAGGTCGTCTATTCGGCCATGTGCTACGAGCATGGCGGCATGATCGACGACGGCACGTTGCTCAGGCTCGGCCGTGACAATTTCCGCTGGATCGGCGGCGACGATTTCGGCGGCACATGGCTGCGCCAGCAGGCTGAGAAGCTCGGCCTCAAGGTCATGGTCCGCTCCTCGACCGACCAGATGCACAACATCGCCGTGCAGGGACCAAAGAGCCGCGACATTCTCAAGGAGTTCGTCTGGACGTCGCCCGTCCAACCCTCGATCGGCGAGCTCGAATGGTTCCGTTTCGCGGTCGCCCGCATCGGCGATGCGCAAGGCGTGCCTGTCGTCGTCTCGCGCACGGGCTACACCGGCGAACTCGGCTACGAGATCTTCTGCCATCCGCGCGACGCCGAAAAAGTGTTCGACGCCGTATGGGAAGCCGGCCAGCCGCATGGGCTGAAGCCGATGGGCATGGCGGCGCTCGACATGGTGCGCATCGAGGCGGGGCTGGTCTTCGCCGGCACCGAATTCTCCGACGAGACCGATCCGTTCGAGGCGGGCATCGGCTTCACCGTGCCGCTGAAGAGCAAGCCGGACGACTTCATCGGCCGCACGGCATTGATCCGCCGCAAGGACAACCCGGCGCGCAAGTTGGTCGGGCTGGAGATCGATGGCAATGTCGATGTCGGCCACGGCGATTGCGTGCATCTGGGACGCCCCCAGATCGGCGTCGTCACCTCGTCGATGCGCTCGCCCGTGCTCGGCAAGAACATCGCGCTTGCCCGCGTCGACATCGCGCATTCCGAGATCGGCACCGAGGTCGAGGTCGGCAAGCTCGACGGCCACCAGAAGCGCCTGCCGGCCAGGATCGTCGCCTTCCCGCACTACGATCCGCAGAAGACCAAGCCGCGGTCCTGAGTTTGTCGCAATTCCGGACGGAAAACCGGTGCCCACTTTTCCTGGAATTGCTCTAGCTACTTGCGGGCGGCAAACACCCTGAAGCCGCCTTCATTGCGCAGCTCGTGGACTTCCTTGAAGGCGGCCTTCAGCGGCTGGTCGTAAGGCAGACCGCGGTTCGCCACCATCAGCAACTGTCCTCCCGGTTTCAGCGCTCCCGACGCCGCCTTGATCATCGCCTGGCCTATGCCGGGTTCCGCGGCGCGGCCCTGGTGGAAGGGCGGGTTCATGACGATGAGGTCGTATGTCCGCTCGACCTTCTCGCCGACGAGATCGAGCCAGAAGAAGCCGAACTCGGAGGCGCCGGGCAGGTTTGCGAGATTTTCCTTCGCCGCCTCCAGCGATCGGTAGTCGGCTTCATAGAGATCTATCGACTCGACACCCTTCGTCCGCTCCGCCAGCATCGCCGAGAGATAGCCCCAGCCCGCACAAAAATCTGCAGCCGCGCCCTTGGCGGCCTCGGGCAGGCATTCCGCCAGCAGGAGCGAACCGGCATCGATCCGGTCATGCGAGAACATACCCGGCGCGGTGTTGAACCGCCGGTCAACAAGTGTCGGCTCGGGTCGAAGCGCCGCGATGAGCGCTGCCGCGTCATCCGGCCGCCGCAGCCAGAAGGCGACACCGTGGTATTTCGGGATCGAGGACTCGATACCGGCCAGCTTCGCCATGCGCTTGCGCAGCGAGCCGATGCCGTCGTCATTGCTGCCGGCGACGAGGATGAGCCCGCCTGGCACAACCCGCTCCACCGCATCCGCGATCCAGCCCTCATTCTCGCCGCGATGCCGGCCCGCTAGGACAAGCGCACCGTCGTAGCCGGTTCCCTCGGGCAGGGGCGAGACCATCTTTCCCGCTGCTTCCAGTGTGCGGACATGCGGGCGAAAGCCCTGCACCAGATGCAGCTCGGCGCCAAAACCCTCAGGCAGGCGGTAACCCGGCTCCGCGCCGAGGAACAAGAATCGCTCGTGAGTAGGGGTAACGAGCGCCCCGTTCTCGAAAGGATAGAACAGCGTGTCGAGAGGACGGCTTGGCTTCATATATGCTTGGTTCCATTGCTGTGCGCTGGACCGCCGGCTTGCCGCAAATGGCGCAGGCGCTTTTCAAGGCCGGGTGTAGACTGAGCCGTGAACGGAGGAAACCATCATGTGGCGAGACCGCATAATTCTCGACCTGTTCGGCATCGAGCATCCGATCCTGCTGGCGCCGATGGCTGGCCCCGTCCTCTCCGAGATGGCGATCGCGGTGGCGAAGGCCGGCGGACTCGGAGCGCTTCCGTCGGCACTGCTCAGCCACGAACAGACGCGCACCGAGATGGCGAAAATCCGCGCCGCCACAACCAAGCCGATCAACATGAACTTCTTCTGCCATGTGCCGCCCGCCTATGACGAGGGGCGGGAAATGGCGTGGCGCGAGAAGCTCAAACCCTATTACGCCGAACTCGGCGTCGATCCCGCCGCACCTATCCCGGCGTCGAACCGCACGCCCTTCGACGAGGCGCTTTGCGAGACGGTCGAGGAACTGCGGCCCGAGGTGGTCAGCTTCCATTTCGGCCTGCCGCCGGCGCCGCTCGTCACCCGCGTCAAGGCTGCCGGCGCCAAGGTGATCGCATCCGCGACCACGGTGCGTGAGGCGATCTGGCTCGAAGAGCGTGGCTGCGACGCGATCATCGCGCAGGGCTTCGAAGCGGGCGGACATCGCGGCATCTTCCTTTCCGACCACGCCGATCAGCAGGTCGGCACCATGGCGCTCGTCCCGCAGGTCGCCGACGCAGTGAAGGTCCCGGTGATCGCGGCGGGCGGCATCGCCGACGGGCGCGGCATCGCCGCCGCCTTGGCGCTTGGCGCATCCGCCGTACAGGTCGGAACGGCCTATCTCTTCTGCCCGGAAGCCAAGATCACCGCGCCGCACCGCACAGCGCTGAAGGCCGCATTCGACGACGACACCGTGCTGACGCGCGTCTTTACCGGCCGTCCGGCGCGCGGCATCGCCAACCGCATCATCCGCGAGGTCGGCGCCATGTCCGACCTGCCGCCAGCCTTCCCGCTGGCCGGCGGCGCGCTGATGCCACTCAGGGGAAAAAGCGAGCCTGCCGGCTCCGGCGACTTCTCGCCGCTCTGGTCGGGGCAGGCGATGCGGCTCGGCCGCGAGATGTCCACCGAGGAACTGACGCGCACGCTGGTACGGGAAGCGCAGGAACGCCTGCGGCAGGTGGCGGTTAGCTGATCCACAAAACAAAACGGGCGCGACTTTCGCCGCGCCCGCTCCAATTCACAAGTCCTGTATAAATCAGGCGGCGTCTTCGCTTTCCGCCTTCTTCTCGGGCTTCGGCAGCTCCTTGCCGGTGGTCTGGTCGACGACCTTCATCGACAGGCGGACCTTGCCGCGCTCATCGAAGCCCATCAGCTTGACGTAGACCTTGTCGCCTTCCTTGACCACGTCGGTGGTCTTCTGCACGCGGGCATCGGCCAGCTGCGAGATGTGGACCAGGCCGTCGCGCGGGCCGAAGAAGTTGACGAAGGCGCCGAAGTCGGCGGTCTTCACCACGGTGCCCTCGTAGATCTCGCCGACTTCCGGCTCGGCCACGATGGTGTGGATCCACTTCTTCGCCGCCTCGATCTCCTTGGCGTTCGACGAAGCGATCTTCACCGTGCCGTCGTCCTCGATGTTGATCTTGGCGCCGGTCTTCTCGACGATCTCGCGGATCACCTTGCCGCCCGAGCCGATCACGTCGCGGATCTTGTCGGTCGGGATGTGCATGACCTCGATGCGCGGCGCGAACTCGCCGAGCTCGGCGCGGGCGCCGGAGAGCGCGTTGCCCATCTCGCCGAGGATGTACTCGCGGCCGCCCTTGGCCTGCTCGAGCGCGACCTTCATGATCTCCTCGGTGATGCCGGAGATCTTGATGTCCATCTGCAGCGAGGTGATGCCGTCGCGGGTGCCGGCAACCTTGAAGTCCATGTCGCCGAGATGGTCCTCGTCGCCGAGGATGTCGGAGAGCACGGCATAGCGTTCGCCTTCCTTGATCAGGCCCATCGCGATGCCCGCAACGGGGCGCTGCAGCGGAACGCCGGCATCCATCAGGGCCAGCGAGGTGCCGCAG
>JAEYXI010000537.1 GCA_023428515.1 Pseudomonadota bacterium
CCGCCGCTACCTTGCGCAAGGCCGACCGCCGCGCCGGAACGCGCTATGACAGTTCGGCCCGCAGCCAGCTCTGCAGGAGCAGCACGTCCCCGCTCTCCACCGCTTCCGCCACCCGCCGGCCAACCGACGCGCCGAACTTGTAGCCGTGGCCGGAGCAGGCCGACACGACGAGCACCTTGCCCTTCTCATGGGCGAGGAAGCGCTCATCGTCGGTAAATGTGTAGGCGCAGGTGACGACCTCGGTCACACGGTACTCGGCGATGCGGGCGATCGGCGGCGAGAAGAGGTTGCGGATCGCCTCGCCCTCGCCTTCCACCGGCTGGCGGTTCCAGTCGGCGTCGCTGGTCGGCACCTTGTGCAGGCCGGAGCCGAACTTCATGCCGGCGCCGCCGGTGGGCGGGATCATGTAGCCGTCCGTCTTGCCGCCGACGTCGAGGATGACAGGCGCAGCCTCCCAGGCTGCCCTGAGGTCCGCCGGCGGCTCGACATAGGCGAGTGCGGTCCGGTAGGTCTTCAGTTCGCCGGACAATTCCGGAAACAGCTTCAGCACCCAGGCGCCAGCCGCGACAACGACGCGGTCGGCCTCCAGCGTCTCGCCCGACTCCAGCTCGACGCGGCCGTCGTCGGCGTCGATCGAGACGACCTTGCTGCTCGCATAGACGTTGGCGCCCCGTGCGCGCAGCCAATCGGCAAGCCCGGACGCGATCTTGCGGCAATGCAGGGCCCCGCCATCGGGGGAAAAATAGGCGTAACGGAAGGTGCCCGGCTCCAGGAACGGCCAGCGCTTCACGGCGGCGTCGGGATCAAGCATCTCGATAGGCCAGCCACCGGCTTCCATGCCTTCGCGATATTCCTCGGCCTCGTCGCCCGGTTCGCGCGAGACGCAGAGGAAGCCTCTGGGGTCAAGATGGTTTTGCCCGAGATCGCTCCACATCTCGGACCAGGCGTCATAGGCTTCGGTGATCAGTGCGCCGTAGCCCGTGGAGGCCCGATAGGCGCGGCGGATGATGCGGTGATGGTCGCCCGACGCCGCCAGCGGATTGGGAATGCTCGCGCCCTGCTCCAGCAGCGTTACGCTGTGACCAGCCTTGGTGAGCGACCAGGCGGTCGACAGGCCGGCAATGCCGGCGCCCACGACAATGATTTTCATAATACCTCTGGCTCGCAAACAACGCGCTGTTGGCCGAAGATACGGTCTGGCCCGACGTTGGCAAGGCAGGTTAATGGTCCAGCATGGACAGCCCAACCCAGCCACCACCCTACCTTACCTTCGACCCCGAAACCCGGCGGGTGCTGCTCGATCCGCGCGACGAACGGTTCCACCAGAACCCTTACGAAGCCTATGCCTGGCTGCACGGCCAGGGCTCGACCTTCTTCTGGGAAGAATTCGGCCACTGGTGTTTCGGAGGTTTCGACGACGTCAACCGGTTGCTGCGCGACCGGCGCTTCGGCAGGCAGAATCCCTCGGGCATTCCGGACAGCCGCAGCATCGGCGCCGACCGCTCGCATCTGGAAAGCTTCGACGCGATCGAGGCCAATTCGATGCTGGAGCTGGAGCCGCCGGTGCACACAAGGCTGCGGACACTGGTCAACCGCGCCTTCGTCTCGCGACAGGTCGAGAGGTTGAGGCCGCGCGTCGAGGCGCTGGCCAACGAGCTGATCGATACCTTTCCGGAGGACGAAGCTTTCGACCTGCTGCCGGCCTTCGCCGCGCCGCTGCCGATCACCATCATTTCGGAGATGCTCGGCGTGCCCTCGGAGATGGGACCGCAACTGCTCGACTGGTCCCACCAGATGGTCGCCATGTACACGCATGGCCGTACGCGCGAGACCGAGGAGACAGCCAACCGCGCGGCGCGGGAATTCTCCGACTTCTTGCGGGGCTACGTCGCCGAGCGGAAGAAGAGCCCGGGCGACGACCTGCTGTCGCTGCTGATCTCGGCGCAAGAGGATGGCCAGAAGCTCAGCGAGGACGAGCTGGTTTCGTCCACCATCCTGCTGCTCAATGCCGGTCACGAGGCCACCGTGCACCAGGCCGGAAACGCGGTGCGCGTTATCCTGGCCGAAGGCGGCGACCCCAGGCGGTTTTTCTCGTCGGCCGAGACCACCGCGGCGACGGTGGAAGAATGCCTGCGCTTCGACGCGCCGCTGCATCTCTTCACGCGCTATGCCTATGAGGACATGGAGATCGTGCCCGGCGTCAACGTCAGGCCTGGCGAGCAGATCGGCCTCTTGCTTGGCATGGCGAACCGCGATCCCAATGCCTTCGCCGAGCCTCACCGATTCAACCCTGGCCGCACCGACCAGAAGAACGTCTCCTTCGGCGCCGGCATCCATTTCTGCATCGGCGCGCCGCTAGCGCGGCTGGAGTTGCAGGCGGCGCTCGGCGTGCTGTTTGCCCGGCTGCCGAAGCTCTCTCTCGCGGAGGAGCCGCGCTTCCGCGACAGCTGGCATTTCCATGGGCTGGAGAGGCTGACGGTGGTCGGCCGATAAGGTACCCGCTCCAACATTTTTGTCGGAGCGGGTATCGAATGCGCGTCAGATCTTCAGCGTACGGTTTTCCTCGCGGCCGACGCCGCGAATTTCGATGCGATCGGCGTAGACATCGACCACGGAATAGGCGGTCGTGTCAGGCGTATCGACCATGCCCTTGAAGTTGAAGAAATGTTTGCCGCCGACCTCGCCGTAATTGCCGGCGTGATTGTGGCCGTTGAAATAGGCGACGAAGTTGTCGAAGCCGGTGAGCAGCTCGACGATCCGCTCGGAGTCCCAGAGATTGTGCATGTTGGGCGGATAAACAGGATAATGGCACATGACGATGGCCTTCTCGCCGGCCGCCTGCGCCGTCTTCATCGTCGCCTCGAGCCAAGCGAACTGCTCGTCGCCGAGCGAGCCGTTCCACGGCTGGGCGTTGTCGGCGCCTTTCGCCTTGATCTCATCGAGGCGCGTCGCCGCGATCTCGCGACGCGGATCGTCCGTGGGAGGAGCGAAAATGCTGACGTCGTTGCCGTCGAGCACGATGAAGCGATAGCCACCGCCGGTGAAGTCGTAGTAAGCGCGCTCCAGACCCGTCGTACGCAGCACCGACTGCAAATATTCCGGCGCGATGTCGTAGTCATGATTCCCCAGCAGGAAGAAGTGGTCGTGCTTGAGCTCGTCGTAGAGCGGCAGGATGTGGTTGTAGCTCTCCCAATGGCGGTCGATGATGTCACCGAGCGTGGCGACGAACTGGAGATCTTCCTTGTTGAACGCGTCGATCGCTTCGGAAAGCTTCCAGAGCGAATTCGCGTAATAGCGATTGGACTTCAGGTTGGGCACGACCGGCGCGTATTGCGGATCGGCGACGATGCCGAAACGGAACAACGGCGCATCCTGCGCGGCGGCTTTCGTGACACTGAACCCGGCAAACGGGATGAAAAGCGCTGCGGCGGCGCCGGCCTTGAGAACGTCGCGACGGTTGGCCATTGGGGCGGGGTCTCCATGCTTGTTGGGAACAAGCTGGACCTAACCGGCAGGGGATGACACGCCTGTGACGATAGGCAGGTTTCTCAGAGCCTGATCACATATTCCTTGCGGGTCGTCTCGAGCACTTCCCAGGTGCCCTTGAAGCCCGGCTTGATGACGAAGCTGTCGCCGGCGCTGACGGTGCGCGCCTCGCCGCCATCCTCGGAAATGACGGAGACACCGGAGAGGATGTGGCAGAACTCCCATTCGTCATATTCGATGCGCCATTTGCCTGGGGTTGCTTCCCAGACTCCGGCGTAGAGCCCGCCCTTCTCCTCGTCGAGATTCCATGTCCGGAACTTCGGCTCGCCGGAGACGAGGCGGTCCTCCGCCGGCGCGCCGTGCTCGGGCTCGACTAGCTCGGCATCGATATCGACGAAATTCCCCATCGCTCGCTCCAAGAACATCTCCGGCGGTCACCGGAGATATTCTAATTTTGTAGACGCAATTCCGGACGCAAAACCGCTTCGCACTTTTGCTGGAATTGCTCAGGAAAGCCCCGGCAGCGGCCGCGGCCGGGGCTCATCTTGCATGGGCGGTCAGGCCTTGGCCAGCGCCTGTTCGAGGTCGGCGATGAGATCGGCGGAATCCTCGATGCCAATGGACAAGCGCACCACGTCCGGGCCTGCACCCGCCGCAATCTTCTGCTCGTCGGAAAGCTGACGGTGCGTGGTCGAGGCCGGGTGGATAACCAGGGAACGCGAGTCGCCGAGATTGGCGAGATGCGAGAAGAGCTCCAGCCCTTCGACGAACTTGACGCCGGCGTCGTAGCCGCCCTTCAGGCCGAAGGTGAACACCGAGCCCGCACCCTTCGGCGAATAGCGCTTCTGCAGCGCGTGGTTCTTGTCGCTGGGCAGGCCGGGATAGGAGACCCAGGAAACCTTAGGATGCTTGGACAGCCACTCGGCAACGGTCTGCGCATTGTCGCAATGGCGCTGCATCCTCAGCGGCAGGGTTTCCGAACCGGTCAGGATGAGGAAGGCATTCTGCGGCGCGATCGCCGGGCCGATGTCGCGCAGGCCGAGCACGCGGCAGGCGATGGCGAAGGCAAAATTGCCGAACGTCTCGTGCAGCACCATGCCGCCATATTCCGGGCGCGGCTCGGACAGCATCGGGTAATTGCCCGACTTCGACCAGTCGAAGGTGCCGCCGTCGACGATGATGCCGCCCATCGAATTGCCGTGACCGCCGATGAACTTGGTCAAGGAGTGGACGATGATATCCGCGCCATGCTCGATGGGCTGCACGAGGTAGGGCGTAGCCAGCGTGTTGTCGACGATCAGCGGCAGCCCGTGCTTGTGCGCGATCTTTGCGATGGCCTCGATATCGACGAACTCGCCGCCCGGATTGGCCAGGCTCTCGATGAAGACGGCGCGCGTCTTGTCGTCGATCTGACTCTCGAAGGTCGAGACATTGTCGATGTCGGCCCAACGCACGTCCCAGCCGTAATTCTTGAAGGCGTGGCCGAACTGGTTGATGGAGCCGCCATAGAGCTTGCGGGCGGAGATGAAATTCTCGCCCGGACGCATGATCGTATGGAAGATGAGGTGCTGCGCCGAGTGGCCTGATGCCGTGGCGAGCGCCGCCGTGCCGCCTTCAAGCGCGGCGACGCGCTCTTCCAGGACGGCCTGGGTGGGGTTCATGATGCGCGTGTAGATGTTGCCGAAGGCCTTCAGCCCGAACAGCGAGGCCGCATGATCGGCATCGTCGAACACATAGGCCGTCGTCTGGTAGATCGGCGTGACACGGGCGCCGGTAGCCGGATCGGGCTTGGCGCCGGCATGAACAGCGAGCGTGCTGAAACCAGGGGTGTGCTGGGACATTTTCCTCTCCAAAGCGTTTTATGAAATCGGTTTGCTATCTTTGGCCAAGGCTAAGGGCCAATGCAAAGAAGAAAATGTCGCCCGAAGCCGCAGACTGAAACGGGAAGGATACAAACGCCCGCTTTTCTGGAACGCACATGCTATTTCTGGCGGATGCCGAAGCTCTGGAAGCCGGAGCGCATGACCGGCTTCTTCGACGACAGCACCCTGGAATTGACGCCGGTCCAGGCGATCTCGCCTGACAGCCTTCCATATTCGATCTTCGGGCAGCGATTCATCACGACCTTGATGCCCGCGGCCTCGGCGCGGGCTGCGGCCTCGTCGTGACGGACGGTCAGTTGCATCCAGATCACCTTGGGCAACGGGTCAAGCTGCAGGACCTCGTCGACAACGGCAGGGACGGCGTCGGACGAGCGAAAGATATCGACCATGTCGATCGCGACGGGAATGTCGGCAAGCCGCGTGTAGACCTTCCTGTCCAGAAGCTCCTTGCCGGCCTGGCTCGGATTGACCGGATAGACGTCAAAACCCTTGTTCAGCAGGTATTTGAGCACGAAGAAGCTCGGCCGCACGTCGTTGGCGGAAGCGCCGACGATGGCGATCGTCTTCACCGAGTTGAGAATGCCTGAGATATAGGAGTCGTCGTAGGCGTCGTGGTTCATGCCGGCGGTGTTAGCCGCAACCGACATCGTCAATCAAGCCGTATGACGACATCAGGGATGAAGTTCTGTCCCCGAAGCGAACGGAGGACTGCGTCAGCCGTCCTCATCCTCAAGCGCTTCGGCCATGAACGCATCAGGATCCGCGCAGAATTCGCGCATCATGCGGAAATGGTCCGTGTCGCGAAAATCCGTCTCGTCAAGGCCAAAGCGGGAGATGCGAAGAAGCCGCGCACCGGGACAGGCCATAAGCAGCGGCGAGTGGGTTGCCATGATGACCTGCGCGAACCCTGACCCGTCCAATCGCCGCAGAAGCTTCAGGAGTTCGATCTGGCGCGAGGGCGAGAGCGCGCTCTCGGGCTCGTCGAGGATGTACAGCCCCTGGCGGCTGCAGCGCTCCTCGAAGAAACGGATAAAACCCTCGCCGTGGGACCAGGAGAGGAAATCGGGAGGCGGGCCGCTCAGAGGCTCCTGGGCCGCCTCGTCGAGATAGCGCGCGACGGAATAGAAGGATTCCGCGCGGAAGAACCAGCCGGACGTCACCTTCGGCAGCCAGTGCGCCCTGAAAGCGTCGGCAAGGGCGGCGCCGCTCCTGTCGATCGCCCTGGAATGATCGACTGGCCGGTAGCCCTTGCCGCCGCCGGCCTCGTCATAACCGGCCAGCGCGCCGATCGCTTCGAGCAGCGTCGATTTGCCGGTGCCGTTTTCGCCCACGATGATGGTGATCGGCGTTGAGAATTCGAGTTCGAAATCGCGATCGCGAAAGAGCGGCAGGTTCCAGGGATAGCTCTCCCAGTCCTCAACCCTTGCCGGCTCCAGCAGGACACGCTTCAGGTAAGGCGCCTTGAGGCGCGTCAGTTGCCTTCTGGGCGCCATTTTGTCAGCCGGGGAGCGAGATATTGCCGTCCGCGTCGATCGGGAAGGCCGGATTATGGGCGACTTCCCAGACATGGCCGTCGGCGTCGGCGAAATAGCCGTACCAACCGCCCCAGAAGGCCTTGCCTGCCGGCTTGACGATCTTGCCGCCGGCCTTCTCGGCAGCGGCAAGCACCTCGTCGACCTCGGCGTCGGAGCGCGTGTTGTAGGCGAGATAGACGGCCGAGGGCGCTGTCGAAAAGGTGACGCCGGAGTCCACCTCCGCGTCCTTGCGCGGAAAGAGGCCGAGGATCACCCCGCCCATCTGGAAGAAGGCCACGCCCTCTGTGATGCCCGCGTGACGCTTCAGCCCCATGCCCTCATAGAAGCGCACGGCGCGATCCAGGTCGTCGGTAGCGATGGTGATGATGGAGATGCGCGGTTCCATAGACCTACCTTACTCGCCCTTCCACTCCGGCTTGCGTTTTTCGATGAAGGCGGAGATGCCCTCCTTGGCGTCGCCGCCGAGCAGGTTTTCCACCATGACGCGCGAGGCGTAGTCATAGGCATCGGCGAGTCCCATCTCGGCCTGGCGGTAGAAAGCCTGCTTGCCGAGGGCAAGCGTCGAAGGTGATTTGGAAGCAATAGTTTGCGCGTATTTCATCACAACCTGATTCAGGTATTCCCTGGGCACGACGCGATTGATGAGCCCGAAATCCTTGGCGGTCGGGGCGTCAACCATCTCGCCGGTCAAGAGCATCTCCATCGCATGCTTCGGCTTCAGGCCGCGCACCAGCGCCACGCCCGGCGTGGTGCAGAACAGGCCGACATCGATGCCGTTGACGCCGAAGGTCGCGTGGTCGGAGGCGATGGCGAGGTCGCAGGAGGCGACGAGCTGGCATCCCGCGGCAGTGGCGATGCCGTCGACCTCGGCGATGACCGGTTTCGGATGATTCACGATCGACTGCATCAGCTTCGAGCAGACGGCGAACGTCTCCTCGAAAAAGGCCTTGCCGCCGTCCGGATCGGCGCGATGCGCGGTCATCTGCTTCAGATCGTGGCCGGCGCAGAACAGCTTTCCCTGGGCAGCGATGACGATCACGCGGACCGCGCGATTTTCGCGCGCGCGGTCGAGCTCGGCCTGGATGTCGCGCATCACCTCGATCGACAGGAGGTTGGCGGGTGGGTTGTCGAGCGTGATGCGCAAGATACCGCGGTCGAGCGACGCCGCCGGCTCCGAAGCTTCGCGTCTCAACGAAACGATATCGGCCATCTCAAACTCCTGCATCCCACGGCCATTCGGCGCCGCATCCGGAAGCTAGCATATAAAACTAGTGTCAGGGCGATTGAAGAACAGCTTCCGCCTGTGCTTTCTCATCGGGCAGACAACAGGCGCGCCAACCAGGGCGGCTGGAGGGAAGCAATGCCCGAACAGACCAATCTCACACCGGGGATGACGGCCGGCGAGGTCAACGAACTGTTGGCGCGGGTGTTTCCAGAACTCAACAGGCAGCGTCATTCCTACGAGGTGATCGACATTTTCCCTGGCGGCTGCACCGTCAGGCTGAATGCGGACGAGAGCCATCTGCGCCCGGGCGGCACCGTATCAGGACCCTCGCTCTTCGCGCTTGCCGACGTCGGCGGCTATGTCTGCGCGCTCAGCCATGCCGGGCCGAATGCTCTGTCGGTGACGACCAACCTCAACATCAACTTCGTGCGCAAGGCGGAAGCCGGCCCGATCGACGGCCATTGCCGCATCCTGAAGCTCGGCAGGAACCTTATGGTGTTCGACGTGGATATCGTGGCGGGTCCCAGCAAGCTGACCGTCGCGCATGCCACCGGCACCTATTCGATCCCGCCGAAGCGAGGCTGATCAGCGGTCGGATTCCTAGCGATAGCCGATGACGGTCACGAACTCGCCGGGAATTTTATAGCTGCCATCAGCGGAGCGGTGGTCACTTACTGAGTCGAGAAACTCGCCCTCGACCTCTCTCATGACCTCCGGCGTGAAGCGCTTCACCGCCAGCGCGACCGGCCCGCCAAGCAGCATTGCCGACAGCAGCGACCGCTCGTCCGGAAATTCCAGCACCTCACGCTGGCGATGCTCTTCGACATCCTTGAGCCCTGCCTGCTCGAAATCCCGGCGCAGCGAACCAGGTGCGCCGCTGGCAAAGAAAAGCGGGCAGACCTCCGAGACGACACGAGCGTCGACGATCGGGAAAATCTCGGCCCAGCCGCAGTTCCGGCGCTCGCCCCATACCGTCGCCGCGACGCGGCCGCTGGGTTTTGTGGCGCGCGCCATCGAAGCGGCGGCCTTGCCGGGATCGGGCACGTACATGAGACCCAGCGCGCAGACCGCGGCGTCGAAGCAGCCCTCCTCGCCGAGATCGTCGGCGCTCCTGCGCGCCGTCGATACCCAGTCGTAGCCGGCCGCGGCGCAGCTTCCGGCGGTCAGTTCGGTCATGTTTTGAGACAGGTCCGTCGCGAGCACGTGGCCGGACGGGCCAACCGCCTCGGCCAGCGACCTGGTGACCAGCCCACTGCCGCAGGCGGCCTCGATCACCCGCTCGCCCGGCCTGACCGCCGCAACGCGCAGCAAGGTTTGCTGCGCCGGTGCGAGCGGCGCGCGCCAGCCCTCCTCATAGAGTTCCGATGCGGCATCCCAGCCGTAGCGCTGCACGCGGATTTGGAGTTTTGGCTCCATCGCTAGGCTTTCGCCTGCAGGAGTTCCGTCTTCATAGGCTGCGCGTCTCGGAACGCGATGAAATAGGGATCGCGTTCCAGCGCGCGGCCGACCATTGCCGTGACCTCTTCCCAGGGCGCTGTGCTTTCAATGGCAATGGAGATGCGGGTTTCGAGCGGAGCGGCTGTGTTGTCGCTGACGCCGATCATCGCAGCATCGTCGAAATCCATCTCGACATCGACCTCGATCGCGCCGATATCGATGCCCTCGCGAGCAGCGGTGAGCTTGATGCCGACGGCGACGCAGCCGACCAGGCCCATCCTGATATGAAACCCGGGCGATGGTGCGGACCCCTCGCCCCCGATCGGTTCGGGCATGTCCATCGTCGCGGTGTAGTCGTCCTGCCGGGCATGGCAGACGAGGCCGTGCTCGACGCGCCCGCTGGCGCGCTTTGTGTTAAAGGCGGCCGAAGGTTTCTTGCGGAAGACGTCGGCGACACGTTCGACGGCTATGCGTATCTTGTCGTTGCGACCCATACGGCAGTCCCCTCCTCTGATACGAAGCAGGCTAGCAGGAGGGCTTTTTGGGCGATAGTTCAGCAACTGTACCGCCATCGGACGGCCAAAACTGTTGTGGTAAAATAATACCGTATTTCTAAGCCATTGTATTTTATTGGTTTTCCATTCCGAAGCGACCTTGACTGATCGCGAAGGACACGCGTATAAGCTGCCTCGAAACAGCGGCCACCCGGCCGCCGTTTTGTTATTGGCGGGGTTCAGGCCTTCGCCAATCCAAGCAACAAGAAACGCCTTGCCGCCTTATGGTGCAAGGTCCGAAACAGAAAGCAGAACCATGGCAACCTTTTCGCAGAAACCTGCGGACGTGGTGAAGAAGTGGGTGCTGATCGACGCCGAAGGTCTCGTCGTCGGCCGTCTCGCCTCTATCGTCGCCAACCGTCTCCGCGGCAAACACAAGCCGACCTTTACCCCGCATGTCGACGATGGCGACAACGTGATCGTCATCAATGCCGATAAGGTGGCACTGACCGGCAAGAAGTACACCGACAAGGTATATTACTGGCACACCGGCCATCCCGGCGGCATCAAGGAGCGCACCGCGCGCCAGCTGCTCGAAGGACGCTTCCCCGAACGCGTCGTCGAAAAGGCCGTCGAGCGCATGATCCCGCGCGGCCCGCTTGGCCGTCGCCAGATGAAGAACCTGCGTGTGTACGCCGGAACCGAACATCCGCATGTCGCCCAGCAGCCCGAGACGCTCGACGTCGGCGCGCTGAACGCGAAGAACAAGAGGGCTTGATAATGGCTGA
>JAEYXI010000560.1 GCA_023428515.1 Pseudomonadota bacterium
AAGGCTGTCGAGAAGGTCGAGGAGTTCGTCGACGACGCCAAGGCCAAGGGCGGCCGCATCGTCGCCGGTGGCAAGCGCCATGCACTCGGCGGCTCCTTCTATGAGCCGACGGTCATCGCGGACGCCAAGCCGACGATGAAATTCATGAAGGAAGAGATCTTCGGGCCGGTCTCCCCGGTCTTCAAGTTCGAGACCGAGGAAGAGGCGGTGAAGCTCGCCAACGATACGGAGTTCGGTCTCGCGGCCTATTTCTATACCGGCAATCTCGGCCGGGCCTTCCGCGTCATGGAAGGCCTGAAATACGGTATGGTCGGCGTCAACGAAGGGCTGATCACGACGGTCGAGGCGCCTTTCGGCGGCGTCAAGGAATCCGGCATCGGCCGCGAGGGTGGCCACCAGGGCATCGAGGACTATCTGGACACCAAATATGTCTGCCTGGGCGGCCTCGGTCTCTGATTTCCTCTTGCAGGCCGGGTAAAAACCCGGCCTTTTCCTTGCCTGTTGTATCCGCAGGCGGGAAGGAGGTCCGAAATGGCTGACGGCGAAGTTTTTGGAAAGACCGACGATGGCACCGCGGTCCATCGTTTCGCCATATCGGGCGGTGGGCTGACGGCGCATGTCATGAACTGGGGCGCCGTGCTTCAGGACCTCAGGCTTGCGGGCCACGACGCGCCGCTGGTGCTGGGTTTCGACCGCTTCGAGGATTATCCAGCGCATTCCCCCTATATGGGCGCGATCGCCGGGCGCTATGCGAACCGGATCGCCAATGGGCGCTTCGCGCTTGCCGGCCAGCAATACCAACTGGATCGGAACTTCCTCGGCAAGCATACGCTGCATGGCGGCTCGAAAAGCTTCGGCAAGCAGGTCTGGGAAGTGCTTCTTCACGGCGACGATTTCGTCACGCTGGCTTTGCACGATCCCGACGGAGCGATGGGCTTTCCCGGTGCGCTCGACGTGACCTGCACCTACAGGATGAAGATCCCCGGCACGCTGTCGGTCGAGCTGTCGGCGACCTCGGACGAGCCGACGCTCTGCAACCTCGCGCATCATTCCTATTTCAACCTCGACGACGGCGGCAGCGGCGACGTCCTGGATCACCGCCTGATGCTCTCAGCCGCCGCCTATCTGCCGGTCGACGGGGAGCTGATCCCGACCGGCGTGGTTCAGCCCGTCAACGACACCGCTTTCGACTTCAGGCAGGCGCGCACGATCCGGCTGGAGCAGGAAGGCGAACAGGTTCTCTACGACCACAATTTCTGCCTCGCGGCTGCGCGCGGACCGCTCAAGCAGGCCGCATGGGCGCAGGGCGCTTCATCGGGCGTCGAGATGGAGGTCTGGACCACCGAGCCGGGCGTCCAGTTCTATGCTGGTGCGAAGGTCGGGCCGCCGGTTCCCGGACATGGTGGGCGTACGTACAAGCCCTATGCCGGCTTCGCATTGGAGCCGCAGATCTGGCCGGATTCGCCGAACCGGCCGTATTTTCCGCAGGCTGTGCTTTGGCCCGGCGGGGTATACCGCCAGGTCACGGAATATCGCTTCAGCAAGGCGGCTTAGCTGCCGAAGGCGGCACGCAGCGTTTCGAAAGGCGCGAGCGCGCCGCGCACCTGCACGACGGCCGCGGCGACCGCGTGGGCCTTTTGCGTTGCTTCGACCGGCGGCAGGCCTGCAAGCCGTGCGGCAAGATAGCTGCCGTTGAAGGAGTCGCCCGCGCCCGTCGTGTCGACGGGAGAGGCGACGTGAACGGCGGCCATGTTCTCGACTTTGCCTTCCTGGCAGATGGTGGCCGGAAACTCACCGTTCTTGACGATGATTTCCAACACGCCAGCGGCGGCCAGCCGGTCGGCGGTCGCCTCAGGCGAGGCGTCGCCATAGAGATTCTGCTCGTCGGGGAAGGTGGGAAGAGCGATGTCGGTGACGGCCAGCGCCTCGTCGATTGCCGCCCGCGCTTCTTCGGCAGACGCCCAGAGGCGCGGCCGGTAGTTGGCGTCGAAGGCGACCAGACTGCCGGCCTTGCGGGCAGCGCTGACCGCGTCGATCAGGGTCCTGCGCGCCGACGGCTGAAGAATTGCCAAAGTGATTCCGGAAAAATAGACAAGCGACTGATTTTCGAGGCTTTTCGCGAGGCGGGCGGGATCGGAGGCGAGCTGACGGGCGGCGGCATCGTTCCGCCAGTAGGTGAAGGATCGCTCCGCGCCGGTCAGCGTGATCGCGTAGAGGCCCGGACGCGCGCCCGGAATGACCGGGCTTTCGCCGATGCCGATGCCGTTGGCCTTGAAGAAGGCAATCTGGTCCCGGGAAAAGGGATCGTCGCCAAAGGCGGTGATGTAGTTCGCGGGATGCTCTGATCCGGTCAGGGCGCGCAGCGCCCAGAGCGTGTTCAGCGTGTCACCAGCGAACCCCATGCGCCAGTCCTCGCCGCCCCCGCCATGGTTTCCCCGGCCGGACAGTTCCAGCATGCATTCGCCGATCGAAACGATCCCGTTTTCCGTCATGGATTCCCTCCGGATTTGCAGACGCTATAGCTTTTCATGGCGGCCGAAGCCATGCTTCTGGCGGAAGAGCATGGGATGACTGTCGGCTGTCCCGGCGTTGTCAGGAAATGGAGAGTGAAGAGTGAAATTCGGATTGCGCTACATGCTTGCGGTCGTACTGCTTCTGGGACTGGCTTTCGGGGCTTATCTTGCCGCGCCCGTCACCGGGACGGCACAGGAAGAAATCGACCAGTCGCGCAGTCAGACATCGGCCAATGCGCTGTATGTAGCGTCGATCGAACCGGAGGGCGGAGAGATAAAACAGGGCGAGTTGCACGCCTGGATACTCACCGTGAAGACGCCTGACGGCAAACCGGTCGACGATGCAAAAATCACGGTCGATGGCGGCATGCCCGAGCACAATCACGGCCTGCCGACCAGTCCCGAGATGACCGAAAAGCTGGGCGAGGGGCGCTACCGCATCGAAGGCGTGAAATTCTCGATGAGCGGCCGGTGGGAGCTGCGATTCGACATCTCGTCTGCGGCCGGCTCGGACAGCGCGACGTTCAACCTGGTGCTTTGACAAGCCATGGGCGGCGGCCGAACAGGATGGTTGTGTGCGGCGATCCTGGCCTTGGCATCCCTGACAGCCTGCAGCGGCGACAGTTTCAGCGATGCGGAAAAGGCGACGATCGCGTCCCTGTCGCTGGCGTCGCTGCCACCCCTGCCACCTGACCCGACCAACAAATATGCCGACGACCCGGCGGCCGCCGCATTCGGCGCGACGCTCTTCTTCGACCAGCGGATGAGCGCCGACGGTGTCGTATCCTGTGGCACCTGCCATCTGATCGATCGGCAGTTCCAGGACGACTTGCCGCGCGGCAAGGGTCTCGGCATAACCGACCGCCGCACCATGCCGCTCGCCGGCGTCGCCTGGGGACCGTGGTTCTTCTGGGACGGCCGCCGCGACAGCCTGTGGGCGCAGGCGCTGACGCCGCTGGAAGACCGGCGGGAGCATGGCGGCACACGCGCCTTCTATGCGCATTTCGTCGCCGAGAACTTCAACGAACGGTATCAGCGCATCTTCGGGCCGCTGCCTGATCTGTCGGCGGTGCCAAGAAAAGCCGGGCCGCTCGGGACGGAGGCGGAGAAGTCGGCCTGGGCGTCGATGAAGCCGGATCAGCAGGAGGGAGTGGATCGCGTATTCGCCAATCTCGGCAAGGCGCTTGCGGCTTTCGAGCGCTCGATCGTGCCGGAGGAGACCCGCTTCGACCGTTTCGCGAACGCGTTGGCGGCGGGCGAGGAGCCGGAGGGCGATGCAGTTTTCAGCGCGGAAGAGATCGCCGGGCTGAAACTCTTCATCGGCAAGGCGAATTGCTCGACCTGCCACAACGGCCCGCGAATGACCGACGATGCCTTTCACAACACAGGTGTTCCGCCGGTTCCCGGACTGCCGGAGGATCTCGGCCGTGAAAGTGGAGCCAAACAGGTCGCCGCCGACCCCTTCAACTGCCTCGGCAAATTCAGCGATGCCGGGCCTGAGGCGTGCGGGGAGCTACGCTTCATGGTGAAGGACGGCGCTGAACTCACCCGGGCCTACAAGCCGCCGTCGCTGCGGGGCGCCGCGACGCGCCCGCCCTACATGCATTCCGGCCAGATCGCGACGCTCGAAGCGGTGATCGACCATTACGCCCGCGCGACGGCCGCACCATCAGGCGAGACGGAACTGCATCCGCTGACGCTCTCCGAGCGCGAGCGACAGCAGTTGATCGCGTTCCTGAAGACGCTGGCGAATTAGGGCGCGCAACGGAAAGCTCCTCGAACGGGCTTGCGAATCACATAAGCCTATGCTTATGTGTTGGCATGATCGAGAATGATATTTTCCGAGCTTTGGCAGATTCGACCCGCCTCACGATTTACGAGAAGCTGGCGGCGGGGAGCATGAACGCCAGCGCCTTGCGTGAAGGCATGGAGATCAGCCAGCCGGCAATATCGCAACACCTTGCGGTTCTGCGGAATGCAAAGCTCGTGAGGGAACACCGGCAGGGGCGTTTCGTGAACTACGAAGTCGATCCGCAGGGGCTGGCTCTCATCGCTCAATGGTTGGCGAAGTATCGCGCCTATTGGCCCGCGCGCATCGCCGCTCTCAAGGTCTTACTGAAGGACATGGACCAATGAACGAAGAAAAGACCAAAGAGCAGGATACCGGCGTCGAGCTGGAATTTGATTTGGGTGATCCGCCGCAAAAGGTCTGGCGCGCTATCAGCATCCCCGAATTTAGGGAAAGGTGGTTGCCAAAGGAGGCACTGGCCGATCCCGATGCGATCACCGTCACCCCCGGCCAAGAAGTTCGCTACAAGCTGCGCGACGACAGCCCGCCTTTCCTTGAAAGCACCGTGACGTTCACGATCACCCCGAGCGCGACGGGCGGAACTGCCTTCGGATCGTCCACGAATTGACGGACATGAGATTCGACCGAATGGCGAGGGCGGCCGCAAACGGCAACAGCCCGTCCCTGATGCTCGCCGCCTGACGCGGCGAGCCTCACCCCTAAAATTCTGGAAGTTTGGAGGTCGCCAATGCGCGAAGCGATGCAACTCGTCCCTATGGTCATAGAACAGTCCAGCCGGGGAGAACGATCGTTCGATATTTATTCCCGGCTTCTGCGCGAGCGGGTTATCTTCCTCAATGGTGAAGTGAATGACACCGTTTCAGCCCTCGTCTGCGCGCAGCTTTTGTTCCTTGAGGCCGAAAACCCAAAGAAGCCGATTAATCTCTACATCAATTCGCCGGGCGGCGTCGTGACCAGCGGCTTCGCCATGTACGACACCATGCGCTTTATCCGCGCGCCGGTTCATACTCTTTGCATGGGCACGGCCCGCTCAATGGGGTCGTTTCTCTTGATGGCGGGCGAACCCGGCGAAAGGGCTGCATTGCCCAAAGCCAGTATCCTCATTCACCAGCCGTCCGGTGGGTT
>JAEYXI010000247.1 GCA_023428515.1 Pseudomonadota bacterium
GTCATCATCAGGCGCTGGTCGTCACGCTTCTCCGCATAGGAGCTCTTGTCGTAGGCCGCGGCCGCGTTGAGCTGATCCTTGGAGAAGTTCGTGTAGTGGTACTTGTTGCCGTCGGCATCGGTCATGAAAGCGAGATTATCGCTGCCGAGGGCAACCTCCTTCTCGCCGACGCCGAGGAAACCGCCGACATCGATGATATAGGCGTCGACCTTGCCGTCAGCCGCCAGGGCGACGTCGCCGATCTCGCCGCCGCGCTCGTCATTCGCACCATAGACGGTCGTGCCGACCATCTCCTCGGCGCGGATATCGGCTGCCGGCATCTCCTTCAGGGTCGACTTGTCGATGGCGCCCGTCGTGGTCGCATCGGGCGCCGGGGCCGCAGGCGCCTCGGCTGTCGAGTCAGGCGTTGCCGGGGTCGTGGTCTCGGGAGCCTGAGCCGTGGTCTCCGGGACCGGCGTGGCGGTGGCCGGAGCCTCGGCCGTTGCATCCGGAGCCGGTTCGGCAGGCGCCGCAGCCGTCGTGTCAGGCGTAGGGGACATGCCGCCGTCGGCCGGCGCCGTACCGCCGGTGTCCGTCGAGGCTACCGGCTGCTGGGGCTCGTAGGCGCTGCGATCGAAGGCGGCCTGCGTCTCCAGCTGCTCCTTGGGCAGCGGCGCGACCAGCCAGCGGTCGCCATCCCGTTCGGCCCAGTCGAGTTCAGCGAAATCGACCGCGACTTCCTTCTCGCCTATGCCGAGGAAACCGCCGACACCGACCACGACGGCCTGCATGGAGCCGTCCTCGCCGATCACGATGTCCTTCACCTTGCCGATGTTCTGGGCGTCTTCGGCGGTGCCGTTATAAACGTCCTCGCCGATGATCATCGAAGCGAGATTGCCCTCGCCCGCTGTCGCCGGAGCCTGCGCGGCCTGATCGGTCGCCGGGGCCGTATCGGTCATCGGAGCCGCCGGATCGGCCGGAGCCGGAGTCGTCGCGTCCTGCGCGAATGCGCCGGTGGCAACGAGCGTTGCGATAGCAGTCGTAGCCAAAAGATTGCGGATCATGATAAAACTCTCCTCGTGCATGATTTCGGGAACGATGTCGTTGCATCTGTCGCGCCGGCCTTGCTCGTCGCTGGGAGAGGCTGGCGCGACTTCACATCGGGACAACGTGGTGTTGGCGAATCCGTTCCGAAAATCCGCCGCTTCAAGCGGCTGCTCTGCCTGACGCCACAGCAATGCACCCGCCGTGGAAAACTTTTGATTTTCAATAAATTGCAGGGCTCGTAGCCTGTCCTCATTTTGAGGCCAGGTCAGTCACAGGCGCGACTATGGAACGAGCAGAACTGACCGGCTCAAGGTGTCGTGCCGGGTTCGGTCGTGCTGGGCTCGGTCGTGCCGGGCTGAGCCGCATTCGGCTGAACGGCGCCGGGCTCTTCCGTGCTTTGGGTGTCGATCGCCTCGCCGTAGAATTCGAGGCCAACCCAGACGACGGCGGCCAATGCCAACGCCGCGACCAACACGATCAGCACGTGGAAGCCCCACCTGCCCTGCCGGGCCTTGTTCGTCGGGATCTTTTCCGGCATCGATTGTTCCTTGCTTGAGGGCAGCCTGCGATCAGGCCCTGCCATTCAATGCATGGACGGTTGGCAAGTTCCCGACGGCAAGTCCGCCGAGCAAATCCCGAATGGCGCCGCTAGTCGAAAGGTTCGTCCGGGCCCGAACCGCGACCTGGCCCAGGCTTGGTGTTCTCCCGGTAGATGGCATAGGCGGCGACGGCCAGCGCCGGGGCCAGCAAGGCGCCTAGCCCAACCTTGCTGCGCGCCAGGGTCGGCAGTGCCGCGATCGCCGCCGCTACGCCCATGGCCGTCAGGTCGGACTTGCGCCTTTCGGCCACGCGCCTGGCGCGCGATTTGGCCGTCAGGCGGTGGACGAGCAGGATCACGAGCGCGAGCACGATGAAACCGATGCCGAAGCCGATCGCCGTCTCCAGGCTGCCGTACCGCTCGGACAGAAAAATGTAGAGGGCCCCGATCAGGAAACCGACGCCGCACACGCAAGCCACGCCGGCCAGGAGATAGGCAATGGCTGCCCGGCGCGCCCGCCGGACGGCCTGGAGCGTCTCGCCTGACGCCAGGCTTGCGATCAACGACGCCAGCATCTGTCGTTTCTAGCGTCGCGCGAGCAATGCGAAGAGGTAGCCGACGCCCGCGGCGATCGCGAGCGAAGTGATCGGCTTCTCGCGCACCGTCGCCAGGATCTGCTCCTCTATGTCCTTCGCGCTGGCGCGCAATTCCTCAAGCTTCGCCTCGCCCTGCGAGCGCAGCTGCTCGGCGCCCATCGCGGCAGCACGCTTGGCCGTGCCGTAACCGTGTTCGCCGGTCGCCGCCATCTGCTTGGCAAGCTTCTCCAGATCCGCCTTCAGCTGCTTGATGTCCGCTTCGAGGTCTGGGGTTTCGTTGGCCCCGTTGCCGGTCTTGCCGGTTGCCGCAGTCGCCATGGCTTCACTCCTTCCGTTTGCGGGCGTTCAACGCCGCACGGATGGCGAGGTTCCGACGGGAACAAAGGAATGTCAAAGGGCGTTTTCGCGTTTTAGCTCCAGCGGAAATTTTCGTGACCAAACAAAACGTCAAGAAGGCGCCGATCGTCAGGCTGCCGCCCAAGTCGAATGTCGAGCTCCTTTTGCTGCGCAGCGCGCAGGTGGCGATGATCCTGATGGGTGTCGCCACCGCGATCTTCATGCTTCACGCCGGCGAATACATACTGGCGCCGGCAAGCTTGGGCATCGTGCTCGGCCTCATGCTCGGGCCGCTCGCGACGCGGCTGGAAAAGCGGGGGCTGAGGCCCGGCCTGTCCGCCTCGCTGGTCGTAATCCTTTTCATCATCGCGATCTGTCTTTTCGCCGCGGCGATCGCCACACCGCTCGCCTTCTGGCTGTCGCGCCTGCCCCAGCTCTGGTCCAACCTGCAACTGCAGCTCACGGAGCTCAAGGCGCCGCTGGATGCGCTGAAGAGCGTGCGCGACCAGTTGCGCGAGTTGACGGGCGGCGAAGGGCTCACCGTCTCCGTCGACCAAGGCATGGGCGTCGAAAGCGTCGCGGTGCTGGCGCCGGCGTTCGTCGCCCAGATCCTGATCTTCTTCGCCTGCCTCTATTTCTTCGTCGCCACCCGCAACCAGACCCGTTCCGCGATCCTCAGGCTCTGCTTGGACCGACGCCTTCGCTGGCGGGTCGCGCATATCATCCGCGACGACGAACAGAAGGTGTCGCGCAAACTGG
>JAEYXI010000581.1 GCA_023428515.1 Pseudomonadota bacterium
GGCTTGGTCAGGGCAAGCTCCTTGTCCAGCCACCAGCGGCAGGCCCGGATTTCTCCGGCGTTTGGCTTCGAGTGGATGCGCCGCGTGCCGCGCGGCTCGAACTTGAAATGTTTTACCGCGTTGGTGACGTAGGTCTTCCCACGCTCGACACCGGCCTCGTCGAGAACGGCATCGAACACCTTGCCCGCAGGGCCTACGAATGGCTTGCCGGCCAAATCCTCCTGGTCGCCGGGCTGTTCGCCGACGAACACTACCGTCGCATCCCCAGGTCCTTCGCCGAACACGGTCTGCGTCGCGTCGCGCCACAGCGGGCAGCGGCGGCAGCCGTCCGCCGCCTTGCGCAATTCGGTGATTGACCTGGCGCCGGCGCCGTCATCGCCGGGCGCAGGTTCACGCGGCGTGGGCCAGTGTTTCGCCTGGACCTTGGCATGATGGGGAGCCGGAGCCGTCGGCATCTTCTCGATCATCTCCCTGGCGGCGGCATCGGCGCGGGCCACCAAACGGGGAATGAGCGGGGCCTCCGGAAGGTTCCGCCAATATTTCTTCGGCATCTCCTTCTGCATCGCCTTGGTCTTCAGGCGCGCCGGGTTGAAGATGTTTTCATAGTAGGTCTGCCAGAGCTCCTCGGCGGCGTCTTCGGCTGGGGCGTCGCGCTTGTCCGCACCGGGGGTGAAGGTCAGTTCGGCCGTGTCCCAATGCGCACAAAGATGGGGCGTCAGGATCGACCAGCGCATGCCGGTGAAGCGGCGCACGAAGAACGCGGCGTTGCGTTCCACGATGAAGTGCTCCGGCTCGAACCAGGCGACGTAGCGCTCGGTTTTGCCTTCGCCGATTTTGCGAAAGCGCACGAAGGCGCGCATCTTGTGGATGTCGCGGCCAACCGCCTTCTCCATCGCCTCGAAGCGCCGCACGTCTGGGTCGGAGGCGATCTTCAGCAACTCAGGTTCCGCACGCATGCGCCACAGCATGCGGTAGAGCAGCGCAAAGCGCTCGGGATCGCTGTGGCAAGTGACGGTTTCGGCACGTTCCACGAAGTCGCGAGGAACAGTGAGGGTGGGCTTCGCCTGAATGCCGTCATCCTCGGGCTTGTCCCGAGGATCTGCTGTGGTGTGAGACGATGTGTGGAGCGGATTCAAGGACGCCGAGAGGGCAGCGGCCAAACGTTCAGTGCGGGTAGATCCTCGGGACAAGCCCGAGGATGACGACGAGCGTGGGTGAGTGTCGTCGCTAACGATCCATTCCACTTCCTCAGGTCGTACACCGGCCAGTGCCAGACGGCGCGCCGTGTCCCGCCAGCCGGCGAAATCGGTCTCGCTGGCCAGGTTCACCGTGTAGGCGGAGAGGTCGAGAAGGGCTTTCTGCATGGTCAAAACAGCGGAAGCTGCTCGCAGGAGGAGGTGATCTTCTCGCGCAGCGACGGCTGATCGGTCAGGCCGCCGGGCGACCAGCCTTCGGCTGTGATGAACGGCCGGACCTTGGCGATCGACTGGCAGAGCCGGCCAACATCTTCCAGCCGCAGGCGGCGATGCCTTCTCGTCTCCAATATGCGCGTGACCACCTTGGCGCCGAGGCCTGGCACGCGCAGCAGCGCCTCCCTCTCGGCCTTGTTCACGTCGACCGGGAACATGCCACGATGCCTGAGCGCCCAGGCGAGCTTCGGGTCGATCTCGAGATCGAGCATGCCGTCAGGCCGCCCGTCGAGGATTTCACTCTGCGCGAAGCCATAGAAGCGCATCAGCCAGTCGGCCTGGTAGAGCCTGTGCTCGCGCATCAGCGGCGGTTTTTTCAGCGGAAGGGATGACGAAGCATCGGGGATCGGACTGAAGGCGGAGTAATAGACGCGGCGCAGGCGATAGCTGCCATAAAGCCGCGCGCTGGTGTGCAGGATACCGGCATCAGGCGTGGCGTCTGCTCCGATGATCATCTGCGTCGATTGCCCGCCCGTGGCGAAACGCTGGCGTTTCTTCGTCTTCAGCGTCGGTTCGGATTTTTCCTCGATCTTCGATCGCAGCGCCGCCATGGAAAGCCGGATCGTCTCGGGCTTCTTTTCCGGCGCAAGCTTCTTCACGCCCTCGTCGGTCGGCAACTCGATGTTTATCGACAGGCGATCGGCAAAGCGCCCTGCGGCTTCGAGCATTTCTTGAGAGCATTCGGGGATCGTCTTGAGGTGTATGTAGCCGCCGAAATTCTCCTCCTCACGCAGGCGCCGCGCCACCTCGACCATTTCGCCCATCGTTTCGTCGGGCGAGCGGATGACGCCGGAGGAAAGAAACAGGCCCTCAATATAGTTGCGCTTGTAGAAAGTGACGGTGAGTTTCACCACCTCGTCAACGGTGAAGCGGGCGCGGCGGACGGTCGACGACGAGCGGTTGATGCAATAGCTGCAGTCGTAGATGCAGAAATTGGTCAGCAGTACCTTCAGCAGCGAGATGCAGCGCCCGTCGGGCGCGTAGGAATGGCAGATACCCATGCCCTCTGTGGAACCGATGCCGCCTGTCTTGCGGGAGTCGCGTTTTTCTGCTCCGGACGAGGCGCAGGAAGCATCGTATTTGGCGGCATCCGAAAGAATCGCAAGCTTTTCGCGGGTGGTGAGCACAGCCATATGTTCATGATATGTTCTTGGGCGGATGATGCCAATCACATTTGATAAGGTGGGCCGGCGTCAGACCTCGTGCAGATAGAGGTGGTAGTCGAGTTCGTTGACCGTGCGCGCGACACGCAGATATTCCGCCTGCTTGATCGCCGTGAAGGTGCGGTGCATGTCCTCGCCGAGCGCGTCCTTCAGGAAGGTCGATGCCTTCGCGGCCTCGATCGCCGAGCGCCAGTCGGCCGGCGCATCGGCGAGCTTGGGTGCGGTCTCGTAGCCGTTGCCGACCGTCTCGGGACCGGGATCGAGCTTCTCGTCGATGCCCTTGGCGATGCCGGCGAGCACGATCGACGCCGCAAGGTAGGGGTTGGCGTCGGTGCCGGCCGGCCGATGCTCGATGCGGCGGTTGTGGACATCGCCGGCCGGGATGCGCAGCGCGACCGACCGGTTGTTGACGCCCCAGGTCGGCGCGATCGGGGCATAGGACTGCGCCACGAAGCGCCGCCAGGAATTGGCGTGCGGAGCGCAGACCAGCATGGTTTCCGCCATGGTGGCGGTGAGCCCGCCAAGCGCGTGGAGGATCGTTGGATTCCAGGAGCCCTGCGTCTCCTCGGAAAAGACATTGCGGCCGGCGGCGTCCTGCAGCGAGACGTGGAAGTGCATGCCGGAACCGGCGTATTTTTCCACCGGCTTGGCCATGAAGCACGCCGTGACGCCGTGGCGTCTTGCTTGGGCACGCACCAGCCGCTTCAGCATGAGAAGGTCGTCGGCGGCCTGGAGCACGTTCTTGCGATAATTGAGCGTCAGCTCGTACTGGCCAGGCGCATATTCGGAGATGACGGTTTCGGCGGGGATGCCTTGCGCCTTCGCAGCGGCGTAGATGTCTGAGAAAAGCGGCTCCATGCCGTGCAGGTGATCGACGGAATAGACCTCGGTCTTGCCGCTCTTCCTGCCGTCGAGCACGGCGGTTGCCGGCTGCACGCGGCCCTCGGCGTCGCGCTCGTTGGCGAGCAGGAAGAATTCCAGCTCGAAGGCGCCGGCGGGATAGAGGCCCTTTGCCGCGAAAGCATCGACCTGGCGGGCGAGCGCATGGCGTGGGTCCGACGTCATCGGCGCGCCGTCCAGCGCATACATCGACATCAGCACCTGGCCGCGCGCAGGCGAGGTGCCGTAGAGCGGCTTCAGCGTGCCCGGGATAGGCCATGCCCTGAGGTCGCCGTCGCCGGAATCCCAGATCAGGCCGGTCTCGTGGACATCCTCGCCTGTGATGTCGAGGCCGAGGATCGAGATCGGCAGATGGCGGCCGTGTTCGTAGAGGCCCATCAACTCGTGCCTGCGGATGATCTTGCCGCGCCCGACGCCGTTGGCGGCGGTCAATACGATGTCGAATGCCTCGATCTCGGGGTGGGCGTCGAGAAAGGCCTTTGCTTCGTCGATTGTGGAGCCTGAGGGGGAGGTCATGAGGGAACTCTATGTGGCCAACGCTTGTCTCATGCCGCAAGAAGCGCCGCAACCTCCCGAAAGGCCGCGATGAGGCGATCGACCTGGCGGCTCGTGGTGGCCGGCGAGATGAGCATCATGTTGTGGAAGGGCGCGATCAGCACGCCGCGGTTGACCAGCGCCACATGGATGGCGGCTTCGAGATCAGGCGCATGCGCAGCTTCAGCCTCGCCGCCGTTCCTGAGCGGCCCCTCGGCGCAGATGAACTCGACGCGCGCGCCGACCCGCGCCACGTGCCAGGGCAGGCGGTAGCGATCGATAACCGCGGTGAGGCCGGCATCGAGCCGGCGTGCCAGGCGCTCCATATGCGCGTAATTCGCCTCGGTCATCACCTCTTCCAGCGTCGCGCGCATGGCGGCGAACTGCAGGGGATTGGCCGACAGCGTCGTGCCCATGCCCGAATAGCCAGGCTCCTCCTTTGCATTGTAGGCGCGGTAGCGGCGGGCGAGGTCGGCGCTCATGCCCCACACACTTGCCGGCACACCGCCAGCGATCGGTTTGCCGAGCACGAAGAGATCGGGCTGGAGGCCGTAACGCTTCGTGTAGCCGCCGGGACCGGTCGAGATCGTGTGAGTCTCGTCGATCAGAAGCAGGGTGCCCGCCTTGCGGGTAAGCCGGCGAAGCGCATCATGGAAGCCGGCTTCCGGCAGCACCATGCAGGAATTTGTCAGCACAGCCTCGGCGATGACGCAGTCGACATCTCCAGCGGCAAGCACCTTCTCAAGGGCTGGAATATCGTTGAACTCGACGATCCTGGTCGTCTTCGTCAGGTCGCGGAATTCGCCGGCGAGGCCTGGGCGGTTGACGGGCTTGCCGTCGACCAGCCGCACCATCGTCTCGTCGACGGAGCCGTGATAGCAGCCGTTGAACACAAGGATCTTCGGCCGTCCGGTGACCGCGCGTGCGACTCGCAGCGCGAAGCGGTTGGCGTCGGTGGCGGTGGTGGCGATCTGCCATTCGGGCAGGCCGAAGCGGTCGGCGAGCACGCTGCCGAGGACGAGCGTATCTTCGTCGGGCAGCATATAGGTCAGGCCGCGGTCTGCCTGGCGGCGGATGGCGCGCGCCACCGGCGGCGGCGAATGGCCGAACATCGAGCCGGTGTCGCCGAGGCAGAAATCGTCGAGCCTGATGCCGTCGATGTCGAGGATCGTTGCTCCCCGGGCGCGGTCGACGACGATGGGAAAGGGCGTCGGCCAGTCATTCATCCAGTGCATGGGCACGCCGCCGAAGAAGCCGGCAATGCCCTTGCCGAACGCGGCGGCGGATTTCGGCCTTGCGGCGCGAAAGGTTGCGGCCTCGGTGGCCCGCAGTTTCCTGATGCGGGCGAGGCTGACGCCGGCCTGAGTGTTTCGTGATGCAATCATGATACCGCCCGAAATGCCCGCTGTTACTAGCGGCTGGCGGGTCTCGTCGCAATCGGGGGCAGCTTGCGTTGAAGATCAGAACTTCAGCGCCCAGCCCGCTCGGCCGGTGAAGACGGTGTCGCCGCCATCCTCCAATGCCGCCTCGCCGCCCGCGAAGACCTGCGAACCCGGCCAGACGGAGAATGTCAGATCGCCGCCGACGAAGCCGGCGACCGCGTCGTCGCCACTTTCCAGTGCCACATCGAACGCCGTCGTCACCGCGAGTACGCCCGACAGGCTGTCGTCGCCGATGTTGCTTCGTCCCCTTACGCCCGCGCGGACAGCCGTCTGCCACGGGCCGGTGGAGGTTTCGCCGCTGGTCCTCATCTCCAGCTGCAGCCGGCCGTTGATCAGCTCGATGTCGCGCGACTCGAGGTTGATCGTCGCCTGCGATCCTGCCTCCGTCAACCCGTCGAGGAAAAGCCCTGCGTAGCCGACACTGGCGCTGGGCACCAGTTTCGAACTGGCCCCGTAAGGTATCTCCATGCCTACCGTCAGCTCCGGATTAACGAACCATCCGTCGTAACTCCCTCGTGCGAATTCGACGCCGTTCAGCGCCAGGTTGTTCAGGATGCGCCGCGTCGAATCGTTGTCTGTCTCGCCTGCGGTGACGATCACATCGGCAAAAGCCTGTCCCCAGAATGCGCGCCCATATGCGCCCGCGAACCAGCTCTGCTGATCGATCACATGCCGTTGGCTGTTGTCGCCGACGCTGCCGGCGCTCCCGCTCTCGATGCTTCCGTCGACATAGCCGGCGAACAACCCGCCACGCGCAAAGGATGACAATGGCGTCGAGAAGCCGGCCATGCCGCCGGCGAGCGAGTTGTCGTCGTCCTCGCCGCCATTGCGCTTCGCGCCGAATCCCTGCGCCCAGAGATAGGTGGTCGGATTGCCGGCGGTCAGCCTGTGGTGCAGCGTGGCGTTGATGGTGTTGGTGAGGTCGGAGAGCGCGTCAGCCTCGGCGCCGAAGACAGTGGCGGCAGCGTCGAACGTGGCGACCGTCAGCCCGCCGTTGAGGAATGCGGTCGGCGCCCCGGAGGTATCCAGGCTGTTGCTCAGCCTTGGGTCCTCGTTGAAGGACATCAACCAATTCTCGCCACGGCCAAGCGTCACGGAGTTGTCGGCGTATTCGTTTTCTTCCTCTTCCTCCGGCCGGGTCTCCCTGAACTCGATCAGCCCGACGATGCGCGAGCCTTGCAGCAGGTTGAGCGTGTTTTTGCCCTGCCTCAAGCTCACCGCCACCGAATCAGGGCCGTCGGCCACAATGGCGCCGCTGTTGTTGATCGTATTGCCGGAAAGGACTGTGAGGGCGTCCGAGCTTTCTCCCACCGTGGCGATCAGGCCTGAATTGTTGATGACGTTGTCGTCGTCGGCGGCTATGCCCCACGAGTAATTGGCGGTTGTCCGGATCGTTCCGCTATTCGTGATCGTGTTTCCGTCGTAAACGTCGACCGCGGTCCGGATGTCCGTTATCTCTATGAGGCCGGTATTGATGATCGTGTTGTCGTACCAGGCATCTATGCCGATCCCGGTCACTCGGATGGCTCCGGAGTTGGTAATGACGTTTCCGCTGCTCGCTTGGATGCCGAATGCGTCATCACCTGTCGTCGTGATTAGCCCGGTGTTCGTCAGGATGTTGTCGTCGCTGACCTGGACGGCCGTGGCTTCTGAACCCGTCGTCGATACGATGCCGTGATTGACGATCGTGTTGTCGTCTTCGGCCAGGATGGCTTCTCTATATTCCCACGCCGTCGACACGGTGCCGTGGTTGATGATGCTGTTGCCGTCATACACCTCGATGCCTGATGCGGCTCCCGTGGTCGATACAAGGCCGTGGTTGACGATCGTATTGTCTTCTTCGGCGAAGATGCCTCTCGCTTCCGACCCCGTCGTTGTTATGGCGCCGTGATTGACGATCGTGTTGCCGTCAACCGAGTGTATGCCATCTTCGTCGTCGCCTGTCGTCTCGATGCTCGCGCCTTGCTCGACCGTGCATTCCGAACCCGACCCGATCGTCTGGGGACCGGCAGGCGATTCCCCGGGCGTTACGCCCGGCGGACAGGCGGCGGAGGCGGGGATCATGGTGACGATCGAAGCAGCAACGGCGAGGGCCGAAACCCCGGCAAGCGCGGCTGCGCGGCGGATAAACCATTTCATTTCAAGACCCTGCCCCTCGATTTCGCGGTCAACCTACCGGGCCGTTTTGCGAACGAAAGCGCGTGAGTGTCTTGTGAGACGCCTTGCAGGAAAAACGAGACGCCTTGCAAAGCCGGCGCACCAAAGGCAGGCTGGCCAACGACATTGTCGAAGGTGATCTCGTGGAATCGCAGCGTGAACAACGAGCCGCGACGCCAGTCCAGTTCCGGCTGGAGCTTTCGGTTTCGCCTGGGAACAAGCACGAATTCGACATGTGGCGCTTCGGGCTTTCACCGCTGGTGGCGATGGAACTGCCCGAACCCGGCGCCCGGTCCAGCTTCGCCATGAAGATGGCCAGCAGCCAGTTCGCGGATGTCGCGGTGAGCTTTGGCTCTTCCTCGGCTGCCACATTCGAACGGTCGGCGCAGACCATCGCGCGCAGCGGCCTCGATAGCATCTCGCTTATCGTCTATCTCGTCGACGCGCGTATCGACATCGAGGGTCATGAGATCGAGTTCAAGGCCGGCGACGTCTTGTTCTTCGACTTCACCCGGCGCTGGAAGGTCCGGGTTCCGGACTTCAAGAGCCTCTCGATCATATTGCCGCGCGCTCTGCTCGCACCGATGGTCCCTGATATCGACGATCTGCACGGGCGGGTTTTGCCGGGAACGAATCCGCTCAGCACGGTGCTGGTCAACCATCTGCAAACTCTGCTCGCCGAGGCGCCGGCGCTCGGCCCGCAAGACGGCCACACTGCCGCGCGGGGGACCGCGGCATTCATCGCGGCAATCGCAGGCGCGGCCGCCAGCGGGCGCGGCGCCAGCGGGCGGGCCGTATCCGCCGCTTCCCTGCATGGGCTGCGGCGGACCGTTGACGACAATCTGGCAAATCCGGAGCTGGGTCCGGAGTTCCTTTGCCGTCAGCTCGGCATGTCGCGCGCGACGCTCTACCGACTATTCGAGCCGCTCGGTGGCGTGCGCCGGTACGTCCAGCAACGGCGGCTCACGCGTGCCTACCAGGCGGTCACCGACCCGGCGCACAGGAAAGATCGCGTGAGTGTCATCGCCACCCGCCATGGCTTCAGCAGCGACTCGGTCTTCAGCCGTGCGTTCCGGGAGGCGTTCGGGATATCTCCGACCGACCTGCGGGATACGTGGAAATCGGGTGATCAGGCTGGCTTTATGCAGTCGGCGGGCAGCGATTTCATGACTATGAACCGCTGGCTTCTCGGTCTCGATACCGCAGGCGGATAGGATACCACCGATGCGCGCGAAACTCGTCCTGTTCCTGACGGCCCTTGCCGCCCAACCAGCTTTCGCTTCGGGCGGCGTGAATTGTGCTGCCAGCGCCGACGGCGTCACCCTCGAGGTTGGAGGCGGTGTATCGCGCGGCATGGGCGCTGCGCTCTTCAGCTTCGAGGGTAAGCTCGAGGTCGCGGACAAGGCAGTCGCGGCCGATCTCGCCCGCACCACCTTCGCTCGCGACCATGTCGCCCAATATTGGTTGGACGGCGAGGATTTGCGCCTGCTCATCTATCGCGAGCGGGAGGGCGACAAGCCGCACGGCTATGTCGAACTGACCATCGAGACCAAGGCGCGGCCGGGCGACGACGGCGAAGGCATGTATGACGGCCGCTACATGCTCAGGGTCTTCGACATGACGAACGAGAATGGCGGCGAGGGCGTCACCGTCAGCAGCGAAGGCGTCGTGGAATGCTTCGTGGAATAGCGGATGGCGGGCCTTTCCGCTGTGCTTAGCCGGCGATGTCGATGACGCCGCAGTCGCCGGTTTCCGTGCCGAAGGCGATGCGGCGCTCCTCGTCGTCCCACATCATCGAGGTGACGGCGCCCTTGCCCTGCCGGCGCAGCAGCACCTCCTTCGAGTCGGCGAAACGCACCGCCATCACCATGCCGTCGTCATAGCCGATCGCCGCGACCTCCTGGCTCGGGTGGCAGGCGACCGCGGTCACCATGGAATTGCCGCGTGTGCCGAGCTCCAGCGGGGCCTTGCCCATCGGTCCGTCCTTGGCCTGGAACGGCCAGACGATAGCCGCCGGCGCACCGGAGCTCGCCAGCCACTTACCCTTGGCGCTCCAGGAGAGGCTCTTCACCTTGGCCGGATAGCCCGACATGCGCATGTGCTTGCCGTCGGCGAGTTTCCAGCCGTGCAGGGCATTTTCCTGCATGGCGGTGACGACGAAATTGCCGTCGGGCGAGAAGGTGACCGCTGTATGGGCGCCCGCCCATTCGAGCTCGGCCGGCTTGCCGTCGGTGGCGGGGAAATGCAGAGTTACGCCATTATAGCGGGCGACGCCGAAACGCATGCCCTTTGGCGAGAAGGCGAGGCCTTCCACCGTACGCGGGTGCTGGAATTCTTTCGTCTTGCCGTCGGCGAAACGCACGAAGGCCGATTTGCCTGCTCCGTAGGCAATCGCGCCTTGCGGTCCCGAGGCGACGCTGCTGATCCACTTCCTGCCTGCTTCGGCCAGGACTTCGTTTGTTTCGCCGGCGCTGGCGCAAACCTTTCCGTCCTCGCCGCCGGTGATCAGTCGCGACTTCGTCTGGTCGAGCGTTGCGGACAGCAGGCCGTCATGGACGTGAAGCGTCTTGTGGCCGTGATCGAGGCGGTGGATCGTGCCGTCGGCGAGCGCGAAATGCGGTACGCCGCCAAGGAAGACGGCGGCGACGCAATGGCCATCGAGATCAAGCGGGGCGACTGTGGGCATAGGGGAACTATTCCATTCGAGATTTGTGCTGCCCCTCACCCTTACCCTCTCCCCGTAAGAACGGGGAGAGGGG
>JAEYXI010000601.1 GCA_023428515.1 Pseudomonadota bacterium
CGCATAGCCCTCAACCGCCCGGCTTCGTAGAACCGGGCCGGACTGCGTCGCCTTCCTTTTGAAGCTTGTAGAGGCGCCACTGCCCGCGCTGCGGCTTCCTCCTTTGCCGGCCTGTCGCCAAAAATCGCCACGATTTTACGGTCTGGCAGCCGCCGGACGCCGATCCCGCCTGCTGGAGAGCCCCGGCCATTTCCTTTCGTGACGAAGTGTGGATTGATGCCCGTCGACCGCTGATTGCGCACCAATCCGAGGAGCCGCCACTTTGTTCGTATCATTCTTTCCGAAGCCGAAACTCTTCTTCATTTCGGCGGTCGTGTGGAGTCTCGCCGGAGTTCTCTTCTGGTTTTTCGGTGGCGAGCAATTGGGTGCCGCCTTTGGGCTACCGCCGGCTCCGGCCGGTGTCCCGCCAGTGCTCGGCATGCCGGTCTTCTGGACCAAACCGTTCATCTGGTTCTACATCTACTTCGGCTTCATGGTCGGCGCATTCTACGCTTTCTGGCGCATCTATTCGCCTCACCCCTGGCAGAACTGGTCGATCCTCGGCTCATCGCTGATCCTGTTCTCGACCTACCTTTCGGTGCAGATCTATGTCGCCCTTAACAATTGGCGCGGCCCCTTCTTCGATCTCTTCCAGAAGGCGATCACGACCCCCGGTTCCGTAACCGCCGGCGAGCTCTATTCAATGTTCTGGATTTACGCCTGGATCGGCGCGTCCGGCATGGCTCTGTTCGTCGTCACCCGCTTCTTCGTCAGCCACTATATCTTCCGCTGGCGCACCGCCATGAACGACTACTACATGGCCTATTGGCAGAAGCTCAGGCACATCGAAGGCGCGTCGCAGCGTGTGCAGGAAGACACGATGCGATTCTCCACCACGATGGAGGGTCTTGGCGTATCTCTGATCGATTCCGCCATGACACTGATCGCGTTCCTGCCGCTGCTCGCCCAGCTCTCGGCCCATGTGAAGGTTCTCCCGCTGGTCGGCGAAATCCCCTATTCGCTGGTCATTGCTGCCGTGACCTGGTCGATCTTCGGAACTGTGTTGCTCATGGTCGCCGGCGTCAAGCTGCCGGGGTTGGAGTTCAAGAACCAGCGCGTCGAGGCGGCCTACCGCAAAGAACTCGTCTATGGCGAAGATGATGCCGTGCGCGCGCAGCCGCCCACGGTCGCCGAACTCTTTTCCCACGTGCGCCGCAACTACTTCACGCTCTACTTCCACTACGCGTATTTCAATATCGTGCGCTCAGGCTATCTCCAGGCCGATGCCATTTTCTCGAGCCTCATCCTGATTCCGACGATTGCCGCCGGCACGATTACGCTTGGCATCTGGCAGCAGATCTCAACCGCCTTCGGCCAGGTCAGTTCGTCTTTCCAGTATCTGGTGAACGCTTGGCCGACGATCGTCGAACTGCTTTCGATTCACAAACGTCTTCGCGCTTTCGAGGCAACGCTGGAGGGCGCTCCACTACCCGAAATCGACCGGCGCTATCTCGAACGGGCATCAAGTGAAGGCGAGCACGCGGCCATCGCGGAATAAGTTTGGTTGGCCGGCGGCTCAGCCGCCGGCTGCCGGTGCGTCGGTTTCGCTTTCGTCAGCCCGCGTCCGCTTCAGGTAATCGGCGTAGCTGGTGCACACGACGTCGGCCATGACGCACACTTCCCCGGCGAACTGCTCGAGCGCCTTCCAATAGGCGCCGTCATTCATCAGCGTGAAGTGGAAGCCGAGCTGCAGCGGTGTGCGCCCGCCCGCATGCTGCGCGTCGAATGCCGCCTTGAATGCATCGTAGCTGCGCGCCTGGAAGGCGGCCGCCTCGTCCGGCCGCTCGAAGCCGCCCGAATGGCGCACGAAGAGATTGTAGTCCATGGCGATGACCCGCCGTGCGCTCGGCCCTTCCGGGATCTGCGGCAGCGCGAACCGCTCGATGCCTCCTTCAGGAAGCGGCTCGATCGGCCCTCGGGAAATGCCGCTCGCATCGTAGCTGAAGCCCCCCGCCTCCAGCGCGTCGTAGAGCGCGCCGCTCGTGCTGAGATAGGGCGCGCGAAAGCCCGAAACGGTTTCGGCGAAGCCTTTCCAGTCGGCCGGCTCTCCGTCGATGCCGTTGATCGTATAGGCGTCGGCCATGATGCGCTTGAAGGCGGAGAACTCCGTCAGCCAGTCGGCCTTGCTCCAGTGCTTGCCGTCGAAATGGCCGCAGGCATGGCTGGCGATCTCATGGCCCTCTGCCGCTGCAAGACGGATTTCGCCAAGCCTCTGCGCGACCTCTTGCCTGTTCTGCGCAAAACCGACCTCCGAGCGGCCGGCCTTTTTGCCCGGCGCCTTGTATTCGCCGCGTTTGTCCTTGGAGAGCAGGAACACGCAGGAGAGGAAATAGGTGAAGCGTGCGCCGGTTCGTGTGGCCAGGGCACGGCTGCGCTCCCATTGCGCGATGTCGTGTGCGCCGTCAAAGGAGATGATGACGTATTGCGGCGGCTGCGCCGTCTCGGCGGGCAGGGCAGCCGTCGCAGGCAGCGCCAGTGTGCAGGCAAGGACGGAACGCAGGACAACGGACATTTTACCCGGATCATTTTCGATTCTTGCCCTCGCGTTCACCACAGGAATGTGGCGCGAGGACGATAGCCTCCGACAGCGACCAAAGCCGCGGAGGGGTCGGCGTGACATGCTACGCCACGCTGTTTCCGCCGTCGATTCCTGCCCGGGCCGATCTTCTTTGCCGCAGTAAAGACATGTGTGTCCCTGCGGCAAGAAGTCGGCGTATTGCCGTTTTTCGGCTCGCCCCCTTCCCAGCAGGCAAAAAAACGCTAAAACGCACGCTCACAACGGGGGCTGGCCCACAAAGGCCAGCATGGTTCAGGAACAAATGTCGGACGACAGCTTCTTCCGCGAAGTCAACGAGGAAATCCGCCAGGAGCAGGCGAGGGCGCTCTGGGACCGCTACGGGCCCTATGCGCTGGCGCTCGCCGTGCTGGTCGTGCTCGCCACTGCCGGCTTCGTTGCTTGGGAGTACTGGACGACAAGCCGTGCCAACCGTTCGGGCGACGCCTTCTCGCAGGCGCTGACCCTTGCCAACGAGGGCAAGAACGACGAGGCGCTCGGCGCCCTGGAGCAGCTCGAGGCCGACGGCTATGGCGCTTACCCGCTGCTTGCCCGCATGCGCGCCGCGACCGTGCTTGCCGCCAAGGGCGACGCTGCCGGCGCCGTGGCAAGCTTCGACCAGGTCGCCGCTGATACCTCAATTCCCGGCGCGATCCGCGACATGGCCAATTTGCGCGCCGCGCTGATCCTGGTCGACACCGGCTCCTATGCCGACGTCTCGGCCCGCGCCGAGGCGCTCACCGCCGATGCCAACCCGCTCCGCCACACGGCGCGCGAGGCGCTTGGCCTCGCCGCCTGGAAGGAAGGCCGCGCCTCCGACGCTTTGAAGCTTTTCGAGCAGATCGCCTCCGACGAGGGCGCCCCGCGCAACAACCGCGAGCGCGCCACCCTGCTCGCGGAACTGATCCGCGGCCAGGGCACGGCATCGTGAGCGATGGGCTTCAGCGTAGCCATCATCGGCCGGCCTAACGTCGGCAAGTCCACGCTTTTCAACCGCCTGGCCGGTCGCAAGCTGGCGCTCGTCGACGACACGCCCGGCGTCACTCGCGATCGCCGCGTCCATCCGGCGAAGCTCTACGATCTTCACTTTGACGTTATCGACACCGCCGGTTTCGAGGTCGCCGGACCCGACACGCTGCAGGGCCGCATGCGCCAGCAGACGGAGATCGCGATCGGCGAGGCCGACCTCATCTTTTTCATGATGGACGCCAAGGCGGGCCTCACGCCGGACGACCGCACCTTCGCAGAGATCGTGCGCAAGTCGGGCAAGCCTGTCGTTCTGGTCGCCAACAAGGCCGAGGCACGCGGCGCGCAGGCCGGCCTGCTGGAAGGCTATGAGCTCGGCCTCGGCGAGCCGGTCGCCGTTTCCGCCGAACATGGCCAGGGCCTGCCCGAACTGCGCGATGCCGGCGTCGAGGCGCTGGGTGAAGAGCGGGCCTTCGAGGACGACGAAGAGGAAGATCTTCCCGCTGTCAGCGAGACGCTGGTCGGCGAGGACATCGCCGATCCCGACGCCGAGCCTGCCTATGACGAGACGAAGCCGATGCGCATCGCCGTCATCGGCCGCCCGAATGCCGGCAAGTCGACGCTGATCAACGCGCTGATCGGCGAGGAGCGCCTGCTCACCGGCCCCGAGGCCGGCATCACCCGCGATTCCATCTCGGTCGATTGGGAATGGCGCGGCCGCGCGATAAAACTCTTCGATACGGCCGGCATGCGCCGCAAGGCCAAGGTTCAGGAGAAGCTGGAAAAGCTGTCCGTCGCCGACGGCCTGCGCGCCATCCGTTTCGCCGAGGTGGTGATCGTCGTGCTCGATTCGACGATCCCCTTCGAGAAGCAGGATCTGCAGCTTGCCGACCTCATCATCCGCGAGGGCAGGGCGCTGGTCATCGCCTTCAACAAATGGGACCTGATCGACAATCCGCAGGAGGCGCTGGCAGAACTGCGTGAGAAGACCACGCGGCTCCTGCCGCAGGTGCGCGGCGTGCTCGCCGTGCCTGTCTCGGCCGAGACCGGGCGCGGCCTCGACAAGCTGATGGATGCGGTGCTGAAGACCCACAGGGTCTGGAACACCCGTATCTCGACCGCGCGGCTCAACCGCTGGCTGGAAAGCACCGTCGCGCATCACCCGCCGCCGGCCGTGGCTGGCCGCCGCCTCAAGATAAAATACATCACCCACGTGAAGACCCGCCCGCCTGGCTTCGTGCTCTC
>JAEYXI010000637.1 GCA_023428515.1 Pseudomonadota bacterium
GGCGTCGCCCGGGCCTTCGCCGGCAATGCCAGGGTGGTGGTGGCCGACGAGCCGGTGTCGGCGCTCGACGTCTCGGTGCAGGCGGCAGTGACCGAACTGCTGATGGACATCCAGCGCAAGAACAAGACGACGATGCTGTACATCAGCCACGACCTCAGTGTGGTGCGCTACATCGCCGACCGCGTGGTCGTCATGTATCTTGGCTATATCGTCGAGCAGGGCACGACCGACCAGATATTCTCGCCGCCTTATCACCCCTATACGGAGGCGCTGTTGTCGGCGATCCCGATCGCAGACACCAGCGTGGTGAAGACGCATATCGTGCTTGAGGGCGATATCCCTTCGGCGATGAACCCGCCGACAGGCTGCCCGTTCCAGACGCGCTGCCGCTACAAGCATCTGGTGCCGGACAATCTCTGCGAGACCAAGGTGCCGCCTGTGAAGGATCTCGGCGACGGCCACAGGAGCCTGTGCTGGCTGGACGACGACGTGCTGTCGCGGATGGAGCCGGTGATCCGCTTCGATGTCGAGCACGCCTCCCACGAAGGCGTGCCGGAGGATGCCCCGCACGGGTCTGGTCCGGGCCTTGTAGGCGAGCCGCCGAAGCGTCCACGTGGCAAGAATGCGAGCGTCGCGGCCGGCGAATTCGGCGAGGATGCCGAGGAGGCGGAGACAGCCGCGCATGCGAGGGCGCACGAGCATCGTGACGTGGAATCCGAGCCCCATGACGCCGACGACCATTCCCGTTCGGCGCCGTTCGCGCCGCGCACGGTGGGCGAGGGCCGTCAGAGCGAGGACGACGACGTCTCTTCGGCTTTCGAGCCTACCGAGGAAGAGAACGAGGAAGCGACGAAGAAGAAGCCGCAATAGCCTGCGGCGTCAGTTGCATTCCTGCAGTTGCTGGGCGTATTCGCGCGCCATCTTCTCTGTCTCGCGGGCATAGCGCTGCAGGCCGGGTTTTTGCGACCAGTCGCCGCGCCCGTAGCCGGTCCAGCCGAAATAATAGGCGAGGTAGAGATTGTAGGCGTCGTTCCTGGCGACGCCGAACTGGTCGGCGGTCTTCGAATGATACCAACCGACGAAGTCGACCGCGTCGGAGAAGTTGTTGCGCTTGGCCGAGCCTTTGCCGGTTTCCTTCTGGTATTGCGCCCAGGTGCCGTCGAGCGCCTGGGAATAACCGTAGGCCGACGAGGCGCGCTTCCAGGGGATGAAGCCGAGCACCATGGTGCGCGGCGGCTTGGCGTTGTGCTGGAAACCGGATTCCTTGCGCAGCGTCGCCATCAGGACGGGAACCGGGACGCCGTATTTGCGCTCGGCGGCATAGGCGTCGTGGCGCCAGTTCTCGAACCAGCCGTTCTTCTGGTCGAACACGCGGCAGACATTGTTGATATGGCTCGGCGCCGACGCGCATGCGGACAGCGCGAGCACCAATGCGAACACAGGCACAAGTCTACTCAAAGTCGAACGAACCATTAACCGATCAATAGGCTTAAAAGCTGAAAGGATTCTTGCACTGTCTGTTAACCCTGCGGGCCGACGTAGATAGGGTGCCTGGAGGCCGGGTTGAAGCCGGGTCATGGCAAGAGATGAGAACGAGGTTAAGAGCGCCGGGTCATGTGGCTGGGAGGCTCCCGTCATGGCGGTCCCCACGAACCAACAGGATTACGACATCGGATGCCGTAATAATTTCGTTCGTGGCGAAAGTGTGCCGCCCCTTCTAAAATCGCGTCGGCATCCGTCGAAAATCTGGTAGCCTTGAAGAGGCGGCAGCGGCGAACTAACGCCCATGGCCGATACAGCTTTCGACTTCATCCGCGACTTTTCGGCGCGCGAGGCGCCGGGCGAGGTGGTTCGCGCAGCCCGGCGCTGCCTGTTAGACCTCATCGGTGTCGCAGCCGCCGGCTCGCGCCTGCCGGTCAGCCGCATCGCACGCTCGGTCGCACATGCCCAGTTCGGCGGCGGCGAGGCGAGGTTCCTCTTCGATGGGCGTAAGGCGAGCGGAACGGGGACCGCATTCGCCAATGCCGCGACCATCGACGGCTTCGACGCCCATGACGGACATCCGTTGACCAAAGGCCATGCGGGTTGTGGCGCGATCGCCGGCCTGCTTGCGTTTGCCGGCGACGGCGAGGCTCTGGGCGGCAGCGAGGCGCTGGCACATCTCATCGTCGGCTACGAAGTGGCGATCCGCGCCGGCATCGCGCTGCATGCGAGCGCCGCCGAATACCATACGTCAGGAGCATGGGTGGCGCTGGGCGTCGCGGCGATCGGCTCGCGTTTCCTTCGGCTGGACACCAGCGTGACGCGTGAGGCGCTCGGCATAGCCGAGTTCAACGGCCCGCGCAGCCAGATGATGCGCTGCATCGATCATCCCACCATGATCAAGGACGGCTCCAGCTGGGGTGCGATGACAGGCGTCGCGGCGACGCATTTGGCGGCCGAAGGGTTTACGGGCGCGCCGGCAGTCACGGTCGAGGATACCGCGCACGGGCCTCTCTGGTCCGACATAGGCACGTGCTGGCGCATCACCGAACAATATCTGAAGGCCTATCCGGTATGCCGCTGGGCGCAGCCTGCGGTGGAGGCCGCGGCGCAGCTCAGGCGCGACCATACCTTCGAGGCCACGGACGTGGCTTCGATCCGGGTGAAGACCTTCACCGAGGCGAGCCGGCTGCATGTAGCGTCGCCGCGCGCCAGCGACGACGCGCAGTACAGCCTGCCTTTTCCGCTCGCCGCCTTTCTGGTGCGCGGAAAGCTCGGGCCGGAAGAGATCGACGGGCCTGCGCTTTCCGACGAGACGATCCTGCGACTGTCGCGGGCGACCGAGCTGGTGGACGATCCGCGCTGGTCGGCGCTGTTTCCGGCCGAGCGCTGGGCCGAGGTCGAGATTGTTCTGCGCGACGGACGGACGCTGAGTTCGGAGCCCGCAGTGGCTCGCGGCAGTGCCGAAAATCCGCTGAGCGACGCCGAGGTGAGCGAGAAGTTCCACGCGCTGATGCAGGCCGGCGGCGTCGGCGAGCGCGCGGCAGCCATTGAGGCGATCGTGATGGCGCTGGAGGAGCACGGATCGATCCGCGACCTGCTCAAGCTCATCCAAGCCGCCCCGGGAGAAGCCTCATGAATGCCGAACCCAGACGTCGCCGCAGCGCCGATCGTGCCGCAGCAAAGGGCCAGGCGGCGATCCCGCAGCTGCCGCTGCGCCGCGTGCGCAATCCCTACCCGCCGATGGCGCTTCTTTCGGCCGACCAGATCGAGGCGATCCACGAGGCTTCGCTGCACATACTGGAGAATTTCGGCATCGAGGTGATGAGCGCGCGAGCGCTGGCGCTGTTCGAGAGGGCCGGCGCTTCGGTCGACCACGCGACGCAGACGGTGCGGCTGGATCGCGGGCTGGTGGCGGAAGCGCTGAAGACCGCGCCGTCGGCCTATACGCTCACCCCGCGCAATCCGGCCCACGCCGTTCATCTCGGCGGTGACACGATCAACTTCACGCTCGTCGCCGGCCCGCCCAACGTGCACGACATGGAGCGCGGACGGCGCGCCGGCAACCTTCGCGACTATCAGGATCTCATCCGGCTGGCGCAGCATTTCAACTCCATTCACATGCTGGGCAACCAGGTCTGCGCGCCGATCGAGCTACCGGCGAATTCGCGCCACCTCGACACCTATTTCGCCAACCTGACGCTGACCGACAAGAGCTTTCACGTTTCGGCGATCGGCAAGGGCAGGGCGCTCGACGGCATTTCCATGATGGCGATTTCGCGCGGCCTGACACTCGAAGAGTTGGCTGCCGATCCGGGCGTCACCACCATCATCTCCGTCAACTCGCCGCGCCGTTTCGACGACGCCATGTCGGAAGGCCTGATGACCATGGCCGAGCACGGCCAGTCGGTCGCGGTGACGCCCTTCACGCTGATGGGGGCGATGAGCCCGGTGACGCTCGCCGGCGCGCTGGCGCAGCAGAATGCAGAGGCGCTGTTCGGCGTGGTGCTGACGCAGCTCGTCAGGCCCGGCGCGCCGGTCATGTACGGCGCGTTCACCTCGAACGTCGACATGCGCTCGGGCGCTCCGGCCTTCGGTACGCCGGAGAACACCAAGGCAAACATAGCGTCCGGCCAACTCGCGCGCCGCTACAACCTGCCCTACCGCACCACCCCGGGCTCGGCCTCCAATGTGGCGGACGCGCAGGGCGCCTACGAGACGATGATGGCGCTGTGGGGCGCGATCCTCGGGCACGGCAACCTCATCTACCACGCCGCCGGCTGGCAGGAGGGCGGTCTCACCGCGAGCTTCGAGAAGCTGATCATCGACGTCGAGATGATCCAGCACATGATGGAGTTCCTGACGCCGATCGAGGTGAACGAAGGCGAGCTTGCGCTCGACGCGCTCGGCCGCGTGCCGACCGGCGGGCATTTCTTCGGTGAGCCGCACACGCTGGAGCGTTATTCGACCGCCTTCTACCAGCCGATGCTGTCCAACTGGCAGAATTACGAGGCGTGGCAGGAAGCCGGCGGGCTCGACGCAACGCAACGTGCGACGCGGCTGTGGAAGAAGGCGCTGGAGGAATACCAGCAGCCGGCAATGGACCCGGCGATCCGCGAGGCGCTGGAGGGCTATGTCGTCAAACGCAGGGAAGAGATCGGGGATGGCGAGCCGTGATGGGCCTTCCATGCCTCAACGTTGACGAGCAAAGGCTCATCAATTGATTCAGCTTCCTTCCATCCGGATTCCTGAAACCCTCCCAACCATCTGAACCAGAAGAGAAAATCATGAAATCGCATGCGCAGGTTGTGGTCATTGGCGGAGGTGTGGTGGGGTGCTCCGTGCTCTATCACCTGGCTCGCGCCGGCTGGAAGGACGTGGTTCTCCTGGAGCGCGACGAACTGACGTCAGGCTCGACCTGGCACGCCGCCGGTGGCATGCACACGATCAACGGCGACCCGAACGTCGCCAAGCTGCAGAAATACACGATCGAGCTCTACAAGGAGATCGAGGAGCTGTCCGAGCAGGCAACCGGGGTGCATGTGACCGGCGGCGTGCTGCTCGCCGCCACCGAGGCGCGCATGGATTGGCTGCGCGGCGTCGTCGCCAAGGGACGCTATCTCGGCTTGGACCTCGAGGAGATATCCGCCGAGGAAGCGCACCGCCTCATGCCGCTCATCGACCCCAGGCAGTTCGTCGGTGCCGTCCGCAATTCCGAGGACGGCCATCTCGATCCGTCGGGCGTCACCCACGCCTATGCCAAGGCGGCGCGAAAACTCGGCGCCGAGGTCGAGCGCTTCACCAAGGTCGAGGACATCGTGCGGATGCCCGACGGCAAGTGGCGCGTCGTCACCAACAAGGGCGAGGTGATCGCCGAGCATGTCGTCAATGCCGGCGGCCTGTGGGCGCGCGAGGTAGGCCGCATGGTCGGGCTGGAACTGCCGGTGCTCGCCATGGAGCATATGTACCTCATTACCGAGGACATGCCTGAAGTCGCCGAGTGGAACGCGAAGACCGGCACGGAGGTGATCCATGCCGTCGACTTCGACGGCGAGCTGTACCTCCGCCAGGAGCGCGGCGGCATGCTGATGGGTACCTATGAAAAGGCCGCCAAGCCGTGGTCTGAATTCCAGACGCCGTGGAATTTCGGCCACGAATTGCTTGAACCGGACATCGACCGTATCGCGCCGTCGCTGGAAGTCGGTTTCCGCCACTTCCCGGCCTTCCAGAACACCGGCATCAAGCAGATCATCAATGGCCCCTTTACCTTCGCGCCTGACGGCAACCCGCTGGTCGGTCCGGTGCGCGGCCTGCCGGGCTTCTGGGTCGCCTGCGGCGTCATGGCAGGCTTTTCGCAGGGCGGCGGCGTCGGCCTGGCGCTGTCGAACTGGATGATCCATGGCGACCCCGGCTTCGATATCTGGGCGATGGATGTTGCGCGCTACGGCGACTGGGCGTCGATGGCCTACACCAACGCCAAGGTCCGTGAAAACTATTCGCGCCGTTTCTCGATCCGATTCCCCAACGAGGAACTGCCTGCCGGCCGGCCGCTGAAGACGACGCCAATCTACGACCTGCTGGCGCAGCGGGGCGCGCAGTTCGGCGTGGCCTACGGACTGGAGGTGCCGCTCTGGTATGCGCCGGAAGGCGTGAAGGACGAATTCTCCTGGCGGCGTTCGACCGATTTCGAGCATGTGGCGAAGGAAGTCGAGGCAGTGCGTTCGGGTGTCGGCCTGACCGAGACGTCTTCCTTCGCAAAATACCGCGTGGTGGGGCAGGGGGCGGAAGCCTGGCTCGACCGGCTGCTTGCCTGCAAGCTGCCGAAACCCGGCCGCATGACGCTTGCCCCCATGCTGAAGGAGGATGGCAAGCTGATCGGCGACTTCACGCTCGCCAACATCGGTCGCGAAGGCAGGCCCGCCGAGTGGTTGATCCTCGGCTCGGGCATCGCCGAGCAATTCCACATGCGCTGGTTCGAGAAGCACCTGCCTGACGACGGCTCGGTCGCGATCGAGGCGCTCGGGTTGAGGAGGGCAGGGCTTTCGCTTGCCGGGCCGAATGCACGCCAGGTGCTGGAGAAGGTCACGCGCGCCGACGTGTCGAACGCGGCGTTCCCCTTCATGGCGATCAAGGCGATCGACATCGGCATGTCGCCCTGCATCGTCGGGCGCGTCAGCTACACCGGCGACCTCGGCTACGAGATCTGGATGGCGCCGGAATATCAGCGCAGCGTCTTCCATGCGCTGATGGAGGCGGGCGAGGAGTTCGGCATCAGGCTGTTCGGATCGCGCGCGCTCAACGCGCTCCGGCTGGAGAAGAATTATGGCTCCTGGGCGCGCGAATACCGGCCTATCTACGGGCCACTCGAAGCCGGGCTTGACCGCTTCGTCGCCTATGGCAAGGAAGCGGACTTCATCGGCAAGGCCGGCGCTCTCGCGGAGAAGCAGGCGGGCGGGAAGCTCAGGCTGCGGACCTTCATCGTCGAGACCGACGACGCCGACGTGATCGGCGACGAGGCGATCTGGCATGGTGGCGAGGTGCGCGGTTGGGTAACGTCAGGCGGCTACGCGCATGGATCGAAGCTCTCCGTCGCCTTGGGCTATGTGCCGAAGGAGATCGCCGACGCTAGCGATGGCTTCGAGATCGAACTGCTCGGCAAGCGCTATCCGGCGCGGCGGCAGCCCGCGCCGCTGTTCGACGCCAATCTGGAGCGGATGCGCGGATGAACGAGATGGCATCCATGAAGCAGCCGCTCGCCGTTGCTTGTGATCGGGCGGCACTGCTCTGCATCGATCTTCAGGAGGAACACCGGCAGGACCAGCGGCTGCTGGCCGTTGGCTTCGATGGCGTGATCGGGAACGTTCGACGACTGCAGGATGCGGCGCGACGCCAGGCCGTCCCCGTCTACCATTTCGCCTACCTTGTCGATATCGCGGCGTCGTTGCCGTATCATCCGAAGCTGCCGGACGGCCGTTCTGCCTTCAGCGACAAGGACGATCCGCTGACGGCGATCTGTCCGGAAATCGCTCCTATTGATGACGAAAAGCTCGTCATCAAGTCCGAGGCCAGCGCCTTCGGCACGGGATTGGGCGATGCGCTGAAGGCGGAGGGCGTCGAATGGCTGTTCGTCTGTGGCGTCTGGACGGAAGCCTGCGTCGACGCCACTGTAAAAGCTGCGCTGAAACTCGGCTTCCGCGTTGTGCTGGTGAAGGACGCCTGCGGCAGCGGTTCGGTCGCGATGCACCAGACCGGGATTCTCAATCTGGCGAACAGGATCTATGGCGGCGCGATCGTCGACACGAGCAGCGCGTGCCGGCTGATGGCCGGCGAAACGGTATCGGCCTGGCAGCCGGACCGGCCGGTACCCATCCGCTACGGCTTCGACGATGCCGGCACACTCTATGCTTCGCTGTGACAGATCGTTCCCTGCATAGTAAACTTGACCGGTTTTATCATGTTTTTTCCACATGAAATCAGTAGCTTAGCCAGAATTTTGACCGATTGATAAAAAATCAAAACGTGCTAGCCTTCCGGAAAAACCAATAATGGGGAATTCCGAATGCCCGAAGGCCAGTTCAAGGAAGGCATTGCCGGCGGTCGGCTGGCGTCTTCCCAATACGCCGACAACTTTTCCGACCTGCATCCTCCGCTCGACCATCACGAGGCGCTGGTCGAGTCGGACCGCTGCTATTTCTGCTACGATGCGCCGTGCATGAACGCATGCCCGACGGCGATCGACATTCCGATGTTCATCCGCGAGATCGCGACCGGCAATCCGATCGGTTCGGCCAAGACCATCTTCGACCAGAACATATTGGGCGGCATGTGCGCCCGCGTCTGTCCGACAGAGACGCTTTGCGAGGAAGCCTGCGTGCGCGAGGCGGCGGAAGGCAAGCCGGTACAGATCGGTAGGCTGCAGCGCTACGCCACGGATACCGCGATGGCGGCCGGCAAGCAGTTCTACAGCAGGGCCGAGCCGACCGGCCGCAAGGTCGCCGTCGTCGGTGCAGGTCCAGCAGGTTTGGCGGCGGCGCACCGGCTCGCACGCTACGGCCACGACGTGACGATCTTCGAGGCGAAGGAGAAGGCCGGCGGCCTCAACGAATACGGCATCGCCGCCTACAAGAGCACCGAGGATTTCGCCCAGGCCGAGGTCGACTATGTGACGGCGATCGGCGGCATCACCATCGAACATGGCCGCGCGCTTGGCCGCGACGTCCACCTTGCCGACCTCACCGCATCCTATGACGCAGTGTTCCTCGGTATGGGGCTCGGCGGCGTCAACGCGTTGCGGGCCGAGGGCGAGGACGCAGAAGGTGTCGACAACGCCGTCGAGTTTATCTCGGTGCTTCGGCAGGCCGATGACCTCGCCGCCTTGCCGGTCGGCCGCAGGGTGGTCGTGGTAGGCGGCGGCATGACCGCGGTGGACGCCGCCGTGCAGTCGAAGCTGCTCGGCGCCGAGGAAGTCACCATCGTCTACCGGCGCGGCAAGGAGCACATGAACGCTTCCGGCTTCGAGCAGGACCTTGCGGCGTCGAAGGGCGTCACCATCCGTCATTGGCTGCAGCCGAAGCGCGTGGTTTCGCAGTTCGGCAAGGTGGCCGGCATCGAACTCGAATACACGCAGATGCAGGACGGCAAGCTCGTCGCCCTCGGCCAGACGGTCACCATCCCGGCCGACCAAGTGTTCAAGGCGATCGGCCAGACTTTTGTCGGCGATACGCTTAACGGCAGCGGCCCGGCGATCGCCATGCGCAACGGTCGCATAGAGGTCGACGAAGAGGGCCGCACCTCGCTGGCGAAAGTCTGGGCCGGCGGAGACTGCGTGGTCGACGCCCGTGAGGACCTGACGGTCGCCGCGGTCGCGGGCCGC
>JAEYXI010000642.1 GCA_023428515.1 Pseudomonadota bacterium
GGTCAAGGAAAACCAGGAAGTCACCGTGCGCGCCAATGGCGCCGACGCCGCCGAGGCTGTCGAAGCGCTGATCGGCTACCTCGAGAACCCGCGCGCGGGCCTAGACGAGGAGGACGGCGCCGAGACCGCTCCGGCAACCGGTCAGGTGGCGCTCAAGGCCGAACCCGAGCCTGCGGCGGACGAGGACAAGTCGAAGCTGCACGGCATAGCGGCAAGCGAAGGCGCGTCGATCGGTCCGGCCTTCGCGCATTTCCCGAAAGAGATAAAACCGCAGCCGCACACCTTGTCCTCCGACCAGATCGGTCCCGAGACGGAGCGGCTGCATGGGGCGGTCGGCCAGGTGCGGGAACGCATGGCCAAGGCGCTCGCCGACGCCTCGCTTGCCGAGAGTGACCGCGCGATCGTGGCAGCCCTGATGGACATTGCCGGCGACGAGACGCTGATCGGCCATGCCGAGGCACTGGTCCGCAAGGGCATGGACGCGGTATCGGCGGTGATCGGCGCGACCGAGGCTACGGCAGCCGAATTCAGCGCGGTCGAGGACGTCTATCTTGCCGCCCGCACCGACGACATCAACGCCGTCGGCCGCCAAATCGCTCTTGCGCTGCTGGGCGAGGAAGAGGCCGACCTGTCCAGCATCCCCGCGGGAGCGGTGCTGATTGCCGACGACATCGGAGCATGGGACCTCGCCCGCGCGCCGCTGAAGCGGATCGGCGGCGTCGTTTGCGGCAGGGGCGGCGCGACCTCGCACATCGCTATCATCGCCCGTTCGCACGGTATTCCCGCCGTGCTCGGCCTCGGCGAACGTGTCCGCGAGCTTGCCGCAGCGAAGGAGATCGCTATCGACGGGACGAAAGGCTGGGTGCTCGGCGATCCCGACGAGGCGACGCGCGCCGAGATCGCCAGACTCACAGGCGAAGCCGCGAAAGAGCGCGAAGTCCTGGCAGCGTTCAAGGACACAATCCCGAAGCGCAGTGACGGGACGGTGATAGAGGTTGCGGCCAATCTCGGCTCGCTCGAGGAGATCGAGCCGGCCAAGGAGGCAGGCGCTATGGGCGTCGGCCTGTTCCGCACCGAGCTTCTCTTCATGCGGCACACGCATCTGCCTTCGGAGGATCTGCAGGCCGAGACCTACGGCACGCTGGCGAGGGCCTTCGCGCCGTATCCGGTGATCATCCGCACGCTGGACATAGGCGGCGACAAGCCGGTCGCCGGCATCGAGTTTCCCGAGGAGGAAAATCCCTTCCTCGGATGGCGCGGCATCCGCATGTGCCTCGATCGTCCCGACATATTCAAGACGCAGCTCAAGGCGCTGCTGCGCGCCGCCGTCCATGGCAACGTCAAGGTCATGCTGCCGATGGTGTCCGAGATCGCCGAGGTCGAGGGAACGAAGAAGCTGATCGAGGAATGCACCGCCGAGCTTACGGCGGCTGGCACGCCCTTCGCACAGTTCGAGCTTGGCGTGATGATCGAGACGCCGGCGGCGGTGCTGATCGCGCCTGAACTTGCCAAGCATGTCGCCTTCTTCTCGATCGGCACAAACGACCTTACGCAGTACATCATGGCGGCCGACAGGCTGCATCCGGCGGTGGCACGGCTGAACGACGTGACCAACCCGGCGGTGATGGCGGCGATCGGGATGACGGCGAAGGCCGCGGTGGATGCCGGCATCATGGTTGGCATGTGCGGGGAGGCGGCCGGTCGTGCCGATCTCATCCCGCAATTCATCCGCATGGGGCTCACCGAACTGTCGATGAGCCCATCCTCAATCCAGCGCGCCAAAAAGGCGATCGCGGAACTTGGCGGCTAAAGCATGATCCCGAAAAGTGCGAAGCGGTTTTCGGAAAAGATCATGCTCAAAGAGAAAGATAGAGCGGGATGACGAGTCATCTCGCTCTAATTGAGATGCGTGAGCAGGCTGGCGAAGAGGGGGGTCAGTTTTTTCACCTCGTCGTCGTTGCCGAGCGCCGCGTGGATGCGGTCGGCGCGCGCGTCGACCGCCAGCACCGCGATCTCCATCAACTCGGCGCCGGCGGCGCCCTCCATGTCGAGCGTGGCAAGGCCACAAGCAATCGCGATGGCGGCGAGGCAATTGACCGCGATCGCGTGGCCGACATCGATGGCGTCGGGCTCGGCAGCAGGCAGCTTGATGGGTTCCTGCCGGACGAGTTCGACGAACAGCGAGGCCGACAAGGCCGCGACCAGCGCGACGCGCTCGTCCCGGTCGGTCTCGGCATGCAACCGGGTGATCAGCGCGGCGTCGCGCTTTTCGAGAGCGCCGTGGACGGCAGCGAAGTCGCTTTCCCTGATGCGGAACTCGTTCAGGCTCTTCTGCTGGAGCACCAGCTTGGCCAGCCGGTAGAGGTCGCGGCGGAATGCGCGCTCGCCCTCGATGTTGGAATCGGCTGCCGCCCGGAAATAAGATTGCAGCGGCTGCGGACCGGCAACCGGCGTCGCTCCCGGCTTTTTGTGCGGGGCGAAGCTTTCGGCAAGCGACATCACGTCATCGAAGGCGCTGACGGCGTGGCCGAGAAATCCTTCGATCTCCCGGATCGGGAACGGCTGCTCCCTGGCGGGCGACGGCGCCGGCCTGGCCGAAGCATGGTCGTGGCGGTGCTGGCGGACCATGGTGCGGAAATCCCGCAGCCCGTCCTTCACGCGAATCCTGACATCCTCGGACAATTCTCGCAGCATGCCGTTTCCTCACCCAGCCGAACCATTGGCCTTAGAATCCATGATATAGGCATTATGGCCCGCGCGATACCAGCCAGAGCGTACTTGCGTGCCGTCGTCGAGGCTGGTTCGCAATGAGAAGCGGCGTGAAAACCCCATTGCGCTTTTGCCCCTCCATGCGGTCTAACCTCTTGGCCTGGCGAGCGATCCTGCATCTCGACGGCTGGGCACGGTGGGTCGATCGCCGGGCATTTGGGGGAATTCGATGGTGAAACGTGCCAATCAAGCGAATGGACGCCGGAAATCTGCCGGCGTTGATGATTCGGGCACTCCCGTTACCGACCGCCGCGCCGACAGGCTGCGGATACGCGCGGCGTGGATGTATTTCATCGAGCAAATGACCCAGAACGAGATCGCCGACGTGCTGGGCGTCGGCCGCATCACCGTTGTGCGCATGCTGGCCGAGGCGCGCGCACGCAACGAGGTGAAGATCGCCATCGAGAGCGAACTGTCCGAGATCGTCAGGCTGGAGCGTGCGCTGGAGCATGCGTTCGGACTGCAGCAGGCGATCGTCGCACCGCTGTCCAACCCCGATGCCGATCCCATACCGGCGATCAGCGCAAGGACCGGCGCCTTCCTTTCCGAGGTCATGCGCCCAGGCATGCGGGTCGGCGTCGGCTGGGGCCGGACGCTGTTCAGCGCGCTCTCCTTCATCAACCCGAAGACGCTGCCCGACTTCAAGGTGATCTCGCTGCTTGGCGGCGTCGGCGTGGCGCGCCAGATCAATCCCGCCGAATTCGCCTGGCGTTTCGCGCAGGCATTCCAGGGGGAGGGCTATCTGATACCGGCGCCGGCGGTTGTCGACAGCGTCGAGACGAAGACGGCGCTGGTCGAGCGCTGCGGGCTGCAGGACCTCTTCCGCATGACGGAAGACCTCGATGCGGTGCTGCTCAGCATTGGCGGTATTGCGTCGGCGACGACCTTCTATCGCGGCGGCTTCCTTAAGGATGCCGAGCGCGAGGCGCTCGTCGCGCGTGGTGCGGTCGGAGACGTGCTCTTCCATTTCTTCGACAGGAACGGCGAACTGGTCGATCACCCGATCAACAGCCTGGTGATGTCCGTGGACGTCGATCGGCTGCGCAAGGCGCCGATACGCATCCTGACGTCGGGCGGGCCGGAGAAGACCGACGCGCTGGTCGGCGCGATGAAGCTGCTGGAGCCGACTGTGCTGATCACGGACGAGGAAAGCGCCCGGAAGATGATCGATCTCCAGACGGGTCCCATGACCCGAGAGCGCGACTAAGCTGCTACCAGCGGACGAACAGCCGCCCGGCTACAGCCCCTGCGACGGTGAGCAGGGCGATGGCCAGCGGATACCAGGTGGCGACGAAGAGCGGCGAGTCGTCCGTGCAATGCGCGGCGTAGAAAGTTGCCGCCAGACCGCCGGCGACCAGGCCGGCAACCGCGCCGGAGAGCGTCGGCCGCGTCGGCGCTCCGTGCCGCAACGCCAAGACGAACGCGGCCAGAGGCCCTATCCCGATCAGCGGAATGAACGTCAAACAGATCAGCGCGTTGTTGCCGATCCAGCGGTCCCTCAACTGGTCGGTGGGAACCGACATCATCTCGACGCCCACCGCCGCAAGCAGCAGGCCCGGCGCGAGAAGCAGCATCAGCAGAGCCGAACGCTTGTATGCGCCGGGCGAGGCAAGCCCTTTCAGGGCGGCAAACGCCGTCGCCATCAATGCGAGCGTGACGACGAATTTGAAAAGGAAGCGCGGCGTCTCGGCCGCAGAACCGATGTCGGGACGCGGGCCGATCGCAATAAAAAAGACAAACGCCGCGACCACCACCGATGCCACGATGGCCAACCTCCAGACGCGTCCCATCGGAGTGGCGGGCCGGCCGCCATCTGCCGCAAGCGTCTGGATGAGGCGTTCCGTGTCCATCAGTTTCGTCCGAATTTTTTGGCGATCGCGACAAGTCCCCGGTGCAGCGACACGCGCACGGCGACCTCGGTCATGCCGAACTGCCTGGCCGTTTCGCCGATCGATTTGCCTTCCACCGAGATCGCCGAGACGACGGCGCGTTGCCCTGGCGCCAGCGTTTCCAGCGCGCGCCCTATCTCCCGTTCGCTGGCGCCCTGTTCTTCTTCGGGAGCCGGCGGATCGAATGATTCGTCGAGCACGACCTCCTGGCGGCGGCCGACCTTCCTGAACGCGTCGATCAGCTTGAACCGGGCAATGGCGTAAAGCCACGGTTCGACCGGCAGATCACTCTGCCAGGTGTGCCGTTTCAGGTGGATGGCAAGAAGCGTTTCCTGCACGATATCCTCTGGATCGATACTGGCTTGCCCGGCACGGCGCCTTGCGAAGCCGCGTACCAGCGTGGCCGCCCTGCGCAGAAACTCCGCATAGGCTCGCTCGTCCCCTTGGAGAGCAGCTTTCAGCAGCCGTGCAAGCTCGGCTTCTTCCCTGCCGTCCAAGGAGCACTCCTTCTTCGCTGCGGCGGGTGGCTACGTTACACCCATGCCGTTGCGGCCGGACTATCCCACGCCTTGCAGAAATGTCGATCACGAAACGGTGAGTCCCGTAACGCTCTTGTCCTGCCGCACGAACTGGATGGTGCGCGGCCGATCCGGTCCGCGTTCGACCAACCCTCCAGGAGGACTTCCCATGAACCGCAACACGATCGCCCTTGCGCTTGCCGGATCGCTTTCCGCCGCGCTCTCGACCGCCGCCTTCGCCGCCCCGGTTTCGGCCGAATACATGAGCGGCAAGGAGAAGTGCTACGGCATTTCCCTCGCCGGTCAGAACGACTGCGCCGCCGGCGCCGGCACGACCTGCGCGGGCACTTCGACAATGGACTACCAGGGCAACGCATGGAAGGCGGTCCCAGCCGGCACCTGTGCGTCGGTGAACGTCGACGGCCACATGGGCTCGCTCGAGCCGAAGCAGAGCTGACGCCAGAACGGAAGGCCCGTTCCCAGCAGCCGCCGGGCGGGCCTTCCATCTCTCCAGGAGACGATGACCATGCAACAGTTCGACAGGGACAAGACCTCGATCTTGCCGACGCGGGCGGGATTAGGTCTCAAGCCTGAACATTATACGGCGATCCTCGACGGCGAGCCCGATGTCGGTTTCTTCGAGGTCCATGCCGAGAACTACATGGGCAAGGGCGGGCCGCCGCACCGTTATCTGGAAGCCGTCGCCGAGCGCTATCCGCTGTCCTTGCATGGCGTAGGCCTGTCGATCGGCGCTGCGCGGTCCCTGGACAAGGCGCATCTGATGCGGCTCAGGGTCCTGATCGACCGCTACAGGCCGCAAAGTTTTTCCGAGCATCTCGCCTGGTCGACGCATGATTCAGGCTTCCTGAACGACTTGCTGCCGCTGCCTTATACAGAGGAGACTCTGGAACGTGTCTCGGCCCATGTCGACGAGACCCAGCAGGCTCTTGGCCGGCGGATGCTGCTCGAGAACCCGTCGACCTACCTCCTCTTCGCCGAAAGCACGATCGACGAGATCGACTTTCTCGCCGGCGTCGCCGGACGCACCGGCTGCGGGCTTCTGCTCGATGTGAACAACGTGATGGTGTCGGCGGTGAACCACCGGCTCGACCCGACGGCCTATATCGATCGTTTTCCGGTCGAACTCGTCGGCGAGGTCCATCTTGGCGGTTACGACGAGGCCATAGACGACGCCGGCGACAGGTTGCTTATCGATGCGCACGGCAGCGCCGTGAAGAACGATGTGGTTGCGCTCTACGACTACACGCTCCGCCGTTCAGGCCCGCTACCAACCCTGGTGGAATGGGACAATGACGTGCCCGATTTTCCGACCCTCTTCGCCGAGGCAGAACGCGTGGAGGCAACGCTTGCCGCAGAAGCGTCGCGGCGCAATCTTGCATATCGGGCCGCGTAGATGGATTTCGCCGCCAGCCAGGCCGCCTTTGCCGAAGCGCTGTTCGACCCGGCGCGCGCTCTGCCGAAAGGTATCACCAGCGCCCGCGGAGAAACGGACGCGGCGCGGTTCGCCGTCTATCGCAACAACGTATATGTCGGGCTGACGGGAGCGCTCGCAAAGCGTTTCCCAGTCGTGCGCCGGTTGGTCGGCGAAGAATTCTTCGCCGGCATGGCGCGAGTCTATGCCGGACTATACAAGCCGGTATCTCCACTGCTGTTCGAATATGGCGAGCGGTTTGCCGACTTCATCGAACGGTTCGAGCCGGCGCGGGAACTAACTTACCTGGCCGATGTCGCGCGGGTCGAGGCTGCGTGGACGAATGCATATCATGCCGAAGATGCTCAGCCGCTCACGGTCAAGGATTTGTCGGCGCTGGAACCGGACGCGCTGTGTGGTACGCGGCTCGTTCCGCATCCGGCGTCGTCGCTGATCGCTTCGCTACATCCCGTAGGTTCGATCTGGGCGACGCACCAGAACGAGACGGTGGAAGCGGTGCGCAACTGGCGTGCGGAGGCGGTGCTCGTCACGAGGCCTGCGCTGGAAGTCTCGGTGCACGTCCTGCCGTCTGACGGCGCAGCATTCGCGGAAGCCCTGTTTGCCGGCGCAACACTCGGTGATGCAGCCGGCCGCGCTGCCGCGTCCCATGCCGGTTTCGATTTTGGTGCTGCGCTGGTCGGGCTGATCACGCTCGGCGCCTTCGGCGCGATCATTCAAGAGGACATTTCAACATGAGAAGCGAAGCCGACATGGTCATATCCGTCGGGCGGGAAACGCTGCTTGCAAGGGCCGAGCGGTGGTTGGCATCGATCCCGCAGTCTCTGCCGTTGCTTGCGCTGCGCTTCGCGCTCGCCGTCCCGTTCTACAAGTCAGGCATGACCAAGTGGGACGGTTTTTTAAAACTTTCCGGCGGAGCCGAGTTCCTGTTCACGTCGGAATTCAAGCTGCACATCCTTGGCCAGCAATATGCCTATCCGTTTCCCTATCTTGCGGCCTATGGCGCGGGCATTGCCGAAATCGTCCTGCCGGTGCTGCTGGTCCTTGGCCTGTTCACCCGCTTCGCCGCGCTCGGCCTTCTGGTCATGACGGCAGTCATCCAGATAACGGTGCCGGAAGGATGGGCAAACTTTCACCTGCCCTGGGCGGCGATGGCGCTGACGCTGGTCGTGTTCGGCGGCGGGAAGATCGCCGTCGATACGTTCATCCGTAAGCTGCTACCGGAGGTCGGAGGCAGATAGGTCGCCGAGCCATGCGCCTGCGATCGATCCATCCTCGGGCACCAGTTGATGCCCGGCATCGATCGTGTGCGTAGCGACCGTAGCGCCGTTTCGCCTCAGCCACTCATCGAGTTCCGGGCCGCGCTGGCCAAAGGGATCATTCGCGCCGGTGATCGTCAGCACCTGCATGCCGGCAAGGTCCGCTTCCGGCGGGTTGTCCAGCACTGGGACAGCCCGCAGCAGGATGGCCTGGCGTATCGTGCCGGGCTGCAACGCGATCATGGCGGCTGCGAAGTTTGCGCCGTTCGAGTAGCCGAGGAAAGTCATTTTCGCCCGATCAAGGCCGTAGCTTGAGATCGCACCATCGACGAATGCCGTGAAGGCTTCGGCCTCGGAGCGGATGTCGGCTTGGTCGAACCCCGTCATGCCGATGCGGCGAAACCAGCGCACCGAGCCTTCCTCGATGCTGCGGCCCCTTACGCCGAGCAATGTCGCGCGCGGCGCGATGCGATGCGCCAGCGGCATCAGGTCGGCCTCGCTGCCGCCGGTTCCGTGAAGCAGGACCAATGTGCTGCCGTCGGGGTCCTCGGGCGTGAAGAAGCGATGGATGAAGGGAAGTTCGCGCCGCGGCATTCTCGCCTCACCGGGCAATGCGAACTGCGGCAGCATCACCACGAGGTCCTTGCTACGGCCTGCCTCCCGCGGCGGTGTGAACAGCATCTCGCCCAGTCGTTCCGGTGTCTCGTCGATGGTGAAGCCAGGCCCGTCGGTCGCCAGCTCGAACAGCGTGCCGCCGGGCTCGCGCACATAGAGCGACGTGAAATATTTGCGGTCGTGGAAATTTGTGGGTGACGAGTTGAGGCGGGAAAGCTCGGCTTCGATTGCGCGTACCGCCGGGACGTCCGCTGCGCGGAAGGCGACGTGGTCGGCGGTGCCTGTTCCGGGGATGCCGGGCACATAGCCGGAGGCGTCGCGGATGTCGACCGCGTCGGTGTCGGACAGCATGCGCTGGATGTTTCCGTCGGCGAGGCCGTGCCGATAGCCGAAACGCTCGACGAAGGCAGCCGTCTCCTCCGGTGTTTCGGTCAGGATGGTGACGCCGCGCAGCCGGCGAATTGCCGTTTCGGCGTCGCCCCACGGTTCTGCGGCGGGCAGGTCGACGCCGACCAGCTTGACGATGATGCCGTCCGGATCCTTGAGCCGCAGCACAGGCTCCCCGAATTCGCGCGACGGTCCCGTAACCGGTATCCCATAGCGGAGCGCCCGCGTCATCCAGTCGCCGATGCTCGCGGGAGGCACCGCGAAGGCCACTTCCGAGACCTGTCCGTTGCCGACACGGCCGGACGCGCCGTCCTCCCAGACCAGGAAAGTGATGAGCGAACCGGGCGAGCCCAGGCGGTCGCCGTATAAGAGATGCAGTTGCAGGGCGTCCTCGAAACCGCCGGTTCGCTTGACCAGGCGGAGCCCGAGGAAGCCGACGTAGAAATCGACGTTCGCCTGGACGCTCCGCGTGATCAGCGTGACGTGGTGGATGCCTGTGGAAAACTTCATGGTTCTGCTCGCTCAACGCCTGTCGCCGGATAACCCGGAGGTTATCCGCGTTTCGCCGCGGTCGCGAGCGTCGAGCCGCATCAAATGATGTCAGCAGCCGGGAGACCTCGGACGCCTCGACGGACTTTCCGACTTGATCTGGCGGATATCATCGTCGAAAAGACTTGCTACCGCCTTCGCCTGTCGGGGAAGTGATTTCCTTGGCATCCTGCATCCCTAGGGGCATGATGCCCTTTTAGCGCGAGAAAGAGGCATGAGGGCCAGAACAGCCACAGTCGGCGACCTGGAGATCGTGTTCCGCAGCCTGTCGAAGCGCTTGTCGGAAGAATACCGCGCGGCCGGGCTCGGAACCCAGGCCGTGCAGGATCGCCTGACGATGAACCTGAAGGAAGGCCGCGCCCACAGCCTTCTCGATGACGACGGCAATGTCATCGCCATCATCGCCTGGCATGAGGACGACGTCGCGCATACGCTGTTCGCGGCCAGGGAAACTTTCTTCTCCGCATCGACGGTCCGTTTTTGCCGGCGGCACGTCCGCCAGATGCAGGCGCTTACCGGCAACCTTCCCTTCCAGCATCGAAGCTGGCTCGTCGGCCCCGACGTGACGAGATGGTTCCGGATCATCGGCTTTGTTGAGAAGAACCAGGAGCCGGGATCGATCCTGTTCGAACTGCCGCCCGCATGACCGCTCCAGTCGGGTCGTATAAAGGCCTATAGCGCGCTCCGGTTCACCCTGTCGCCGGACTTGATCGGACCGGCGCGCAACTGTCGCCCACCACCAGGGATGGCTGGAACACGATGTTGCGCTGCTCGACGTCGCCGCCGCGCCTGATGCGGTCGACAAGCAGCCGCACCGCCTCGTTGGTCATGTCGACGAGCGGATGCTCGGTGCGTGTCAACCGGGGACGCAGGCCGCCGATCCCGGGGATCGTGTCCGTCGAGGCGATCGAGATATCGATCGGACATCGCAGTCCGAGATCGGCGATGGCGCGCATCGCGCCCAGCGCCATCAGGCCGCTCGCGACGTAGAGCGCAGTCGGTCGGTCGGGTTGTTCGAGCAGACTGCGGGCCACCGAATAGGCCGCGTCCTCCCGGAACTCGCCCGAACGCACGTCGCGCGGCTCGGGCGCAAGGCCGCGCGACTTCATCGCCGCCAGCATTCCGTCGAGGCGGCCGCGTCCCGTGGTCAGGTGTAACGGTCCGGTAATCGAGCCGACGCGCGTGTGGCCGAGGTCGAGCAGGTATTCCGTCGCCTGGCGGCCTGCCGAGACGTTGTCGATCGTGATGCTGTCAGACTTGTCGTCTTCGACGGTGCGCCCGAACAGCACGGTGGGAAGCGGCTTCTCGTCGCTGTCATGTTGAAGGTGCTTGGTGAAGTCGCCGACCGGAACCAGCAGCACCCCGTCGCAGGAGAGCATGCGCACGCGGCTCAGGATGCGCTGCTCGGCTTCGGGTTTCTCGTCGCTGTTGAACACTACCAGCGAATAGCCCCACGCCGCGACGGCGGCTTCCGCCGCCCAGACGACGCGCGAGAAGAAGGGGTTGGCGAGGTCTGCCACGACCAGCGCAATCAACTGGCTGCGACCGCGCTTGAGGTTCTGCGCCGCCAGGGAGGGCGCATAATTCAATTCCTTGATGGCGGCGAGCACGCGAGCGCGCAGCGGCGGGCTCACATAGGCGGAATCGTTGATGACGGCCGACACAGTCGCGGTGGACACGCCTGCCGATCGCGCAACGTCTTTGATGGTTGCCATATCAAACCGAGCTAATCGTTTAGCTAAGTGTTACTGCATCAAATGCCCATGTCTAGGCCAAATGCTGCAAAAATCGCTTGATCAACGAACTTCTTTGCTTAAGCTAGCGAAACGGTTCGTTACGTGTAGCTGGAGGGAGGATCATGAAAAAGTTTGTAGTGGGCGCCGCCGTGGTGGCGATCGGACTCGGTGTCGTGCCGGCGATGGCGCAGGACAAGCCGCTTGTCGGGATCGTCTCGATCTCGGCGACCGAGGCCAACAATGCGCGCTACATCAGCGGAGCCGAGACCGCGGCCAAGGAGCTTGGCTGGGAGGTTTCGGTCATCGATGCGGCAGGCAGCGCCGACCAGGCGAATGCCGCGATCCAGAATTTCGCGCAGCGCGGCGCCGCCGCGATCGTCGACATGGTGTTCCCCTTCTCGTCGATCGGCGCCGGGCTGGACGCCGCGAAGTCGGTGAACATTCCCGTCGTCACTTGGGGCGGCGGACTGGGCAGCACGGTCGCCGCGACGAACGGCTCCGGCGGGCCGATGGTGGTGCCGGTCAATGAGCTGATGCTCAAGGACCTCGAGGGCAACGGTTCGCTCCTGGCGCTGACCTATCGCACCGGCGAGGTGTGCAGGAATCGCGAGGTCGAGCTCGACAAGGCTCTGACCGCCTATCCCGATATCAAGGTCACCAAGAACGAGGTGCGCATTCCCGGTTATTTCGAGGACGGCGCGCAATATGCCAACGCCTGGCTCGCCGCGCATCCGGCCGGTGATGAGAAGCTGGCGATCTGGGGCTGCTGGGACGATCCGGCGATCGGCGCCATCGGCTCGCTGCGCGCGCAGGGGCGCGACGACGTCAAGGTCTACGGCGTGAACGGCAATGCCCAGGCGCTCGAGAACATCAAGAACGGCTTCATGACAGCTACCGCATGGCAGGACAGCTATACGGAGGGCTACGACATGATCAAGCTGCTGCCCGAGATACAGAAGGCCGGCGCGGACTGGCAGCCCAAGGCGGTGGAAGTGCCCGCCGTGCTGGTCACCAAGAATACGGTCGAGCAGTTCGTCGCCGAACACCCCGATGCCCTCAAGTGAGTTTCGGCGTAAAAACCGATCATGAACCACATGTCCGGGACAATGGGGACGCCCTCGGCGCCCCCATTCATTTCAGCGGCCGCGGTGACCAAGTCGTATGGCGGCGCGCAGGCGTTGCGCGGCGTGTCGCTGTCGATCGCGCCCGGGGAGGTGCACGGCCTGGTCGGCGCCAACGGGGCCGGTAAGTCCACGCTGATCAAGATCCTCGCGGGGCTGACGGCGCCCGACAGCGGCGAGATCACCGTCGACGGCCAGGCAGCCGTCATCGGCTCGCCGCACCGCGCCAACGAACTCGGCATGAGCTTCATCCACCAGGAACTCGCCTTCGTGCCCGGGATGACGGTGCTCGAGAACATCATGCTCGGCCTGCCCAAGAAGACCCGTCTCGGCATGGTCGACTGGAGCGCGATGGCGCGCGAGGTCGCGCCGATCGCCAAGCGTGTCGGCGTCACGGCGCCGCTTCACGCGACGGCCAAGGGGCTGTCGACGGCCGAGAACTGGCTGATCAACATCACCCGTGCGCTGGTGCGCAAGGCGCGGCTCATCGTCATGGACGAGCCGACCGCGTCGCTGTCGGCCAGCGAGTGCCAGAAGCTGTTCGCCATCATCCGCGACCTGTCGGCGTCGGGCGTGGCGGTCCTCTATGTCTCGCACCGGCTGGACGAAATTCTCGACCTGTGCAGCCGGGTGACGGTTTTTCGCGACGGCCGCTCGGTGGCGGAACTTGCCGGCGAGCAACTCACGCGTCCCGCCCTCGTAGAGGCGATCGTCGGCGGCGCCGTGGAGCACTTGACCAGGACGCAGGACGAGGCCGCAAAAGGCGAGATCGTGCTCTCGGTGCGAGGAATGCAAAGGCTGCCCAGCGTCAAGGAGGCTAGCTTCGACCTGCATCGCGGCGAGATATTGGGGCTCGCCGGGCTGGTCGGGGCGGGCCGCAGCGAACTGGCGCGCCTGCTCTACGGGGCGGACCTGCCCGATGCCGGGACAATGGTGCTGGAAGGCAAGCCATATGCGCCGAGGACGCCGTCCGCCGCCGTGCGCGCCGGGCTCGGGCTTGTGCCGGAGGAGCGGCGCACTGACGGTCTGCTGCTCACCAAATCAGTCGCCTTCAACATCAGCCTGACCAATCTGAACGCGATCCTCTCCAACGCCATGCTGCCGTTCATCAGCTCGCGCAAGCGCACCGGCATGGCAGACAAAATTATTCGCGACCTCGCCATCAAGGCGCGGTCGCCGGACCAGCCGGTCGGGCGGCTCAGCGGCGGCAACCAGCAGAAGGTGGTGATCGGCCGCTGGCTGCAGTCGTCGCCGAAGGTGCTGATCCTCGACGAGCCAACGCGCGGCGTCGACATTGGCGCGCGTGGGGAAATCCACCGGCTGATCCGCGACCTTGCCGTCAAGGGCATGGCGGTGCTGGTCATCTCCTCCGAGCCGGACGAATTGCCCGACCTGTGCGATCGTGTGCTTGTAATGGCCGAGGGGCGCATCGTGCGCGAGCTTTCGGGCAAGCATGTCACGCGCAGCGCAATCATCGAAGCAAGCTATGCCGCAATGGCTGAAGGGGTTCCCGCATGAGCGAGATCGGCTACACCACGCGGCGCCTGTCGCCCAACACCAAGGTGGCGCTCGGCGTGTTCGCCCGCTACGGCACGATCATCGGCCTCGTGCTCATGGTCATCGTCTTTTCGATCCTGTCGCCGCGCGCCTTCCCGACCGTCACCAACTTCACCAACGTGCTGAGCCAGGCTTCGCTCGCGATGATCATAGCCGGCGGCCTGACCATGGCGGTCATCGTTGGTGAGCTCGACCTTTCGGTCGGCTATGCCGCCAGCCTGCACGGCGTGCTGGTCACCGGGCTGATCGTCCAGAACCAGCTGCCGATTCCGGTCGCCATCGTGATCGTGCTGGCGCTGGGCGCTCTGATCGGCGTCGTCAACGGGCTGATAGTCACCAAGCTCAAGGTCAACTCCGTCATCGCCACGCTCGGTGTCGGCACGATCCTGGTGGGCCTTTCCTTCGCCTATTCCTCGGGCGTGCCGATCGTCTCGGGCGTGCCGGAGTCCTTCCTGCAACTGGCGCTCGGCCGCTGGCTGTTCGGCATCCCGAATCCGATCATCGTCATGGCGCTGGTGCTCGGCGGGTTGTGGCTGTTGGTCGAACGCACGGCGATCGGCCAGGAGATCCAGGCCGTGGGCGGCAATCCTTCCGCCGCGCGGCTCGCCGGCATCAATGTCGACCGCATCAAGATACTCGGCTTCGTGCTGTCGGGCATGTGCGCGGCACTGACCGGCACGCTGCTCGCCTCGCGGCTCGGCAGCGGCACCACCAACGCGGCGGATGCCTATCTGCTGACGGCCTTCGCCGCCGTCTTCCTGGGATCGGCGACGCTGCGCGACGGCGAGTTCCACATTCTCGGCACCTTCATCGGCTCGCTGATCATCGTGCTCGGCTTCAACGGCTTGAATATTTTCGGCGCTCCGACCTATTCGCAATTCGTCTTTCAGGGCGCCATCCTGATCGTCGCGGTGGGGCTGGCGAGCCTTGGCCGCTCGCTGGCCGAGAGCTGAGGAGAGGTCGATGCCCGAACAGAACACGCGCTGGGACGTCTTCGTGCTGGAATACGCCCGCTCCAAGCAGCAGCCCTGGGTCGACCTGATCAGCGGCATGTACAAGGACGGGGTGGTTGACCTGCCCTTCTCCTTTGTCCTGGCGCGCAACGGCGACCGCAACGTGCTGATCGATACGGGCTTCATGCAGGACGATCACAGCTTCTCGCAGAAGTTCGGCATTCCATACTGGATATCGCCGCTGCGGTTGCTGGCCGAAGTCGGCCTCGAACCGGGGGCCATCACGGATATCTTCGTCACCCACGCGCATTTCGACCATATGGGCTCGATCGGCGAGTTCCCGAACGCGCAGATCTATATCCAGAAGAGCGAGCTTCTGTCGTGGTACGAGGCTATCGCACTGCCGAAACGCTTTGCCCACCTCACGATGATCATCGATCCCGACAATCTGCGCTCCGCACTCGATGCCTCGATCGAGCATCGCGTGACGCTGGTCGACGGCGACAAGGACAATGTGCTGCCGGGCATTCATGCGCGTCTCGGCAGCGGCCACACGATCGGCCAGCAGTTCATCGTCATCGAGACGGAAGGCGGGCGACGCACCATCTCGGGCGACTGCGTCTATTCCCGACACCAGCTCACCGGCCACAATCACGATGGCGTCTACGTGCCGCTGAACAACGCCGTGGGCAGCGTCTGGGAGCAGCTGAAGACCATCGACA
>JAEYXI010000032.1 GCA_023428515.1 Pseudomonadota bacterium
GTCAGGCCGCCGTCAGGGACGGTGGCGAGCGGCGCGTAAAAATTGCCGAACGCCTTCTGGCACATGCGGCAGTGGCAGACCGACACGTTGCTCAGCGCGCCCTCGACGCGGAAGCGCACCGCGCCGCACTGGCACCCGCCGCTGTATTGGGGCCTGTTGTCGAGGCTCATCACGGCTCCCTATTCCGGCTTGTGGCAGACGGCTTCGACATTGTTGCCGTCGGGGTCGATGACAAAGGCGCCGTAATAGTCGGGGTGATAATGCGCCCTGATGCCCGGCGCGCCGTTGTCCTTGCCGCCGGCAGCGAGTGCCGCCTTGTGGAAGGCGTCGACCTCGGCGCGGTTCCTGGCGACGAAGGCGTAATGCCGGCCAGGCCCGGTTTCCTTGCTCTCGTGCAGCCAGAAATCCGGCTTCTCGCGCCCGTAACCGCCAACTTTCACGCCGCCGGTATATTGCTCCGGCACCATGTAGAGCAGCTTCGCGCCGAGCGCACCCATCGCGCCGTCGTAGAAGGCCTTCGACTTCTCCCAGTCGCTGACGTTGATGCCTGCATGGTCGATCATCGCTTAACCTCCCAGGTGGTCACGCGTTCGCCTGTCGCGGGGTCCTTGCCGTCCTTGAGCTGGATGCCCTGTGCCAGAAGCTCGTCGCGGATCTTGTCGGCTTCGGCCCAGTTCTTTTCGGCGATAAGAGCAAGCCGGCGGCTGACAAAGGTCGCAACGTCGATGTCGGTTGCCAGCTCGGACAAGTCGATACCGATGAGGTCCGCTGCCGCCTTGAGCGTGGCGGGCGGAAGGTCGGCGTCGTTGAGCCGCCTGAAATACGAGGCCATGTCGAGGTCGTCAGCCAGCGCCTCGAGCAACGCGGGCTCCACTTGCCCATCCGTGGCGCCGGCCACGCGCCGACGCCACTTCGCCAGCAATGCTTCGGCCTCCTCCAGCTTCCGCACCGAAAAATCGATCGGCTCGCGATAGTGCGTCATCAGCATCGCCAGCCTCAGCACCTCGCCCGGCCATTTTCGCCCGCCGAATTTCTCCGTGTCCAGCAGCTCGTTGATGGTGACGAAATTGCCCTCGCTCTTCGACATCTTCCTGCCTTCGACCTGCAGGAAACCGTTGTGCATCCAGATGTTGGCCATGCGGTCGGTGCCGAAGGCGCAGCAGGACTGCGCGATCTCGTTCTCGTGGTGCGGGAAGACGAGGGCGATGCCGCCGGCATGGATGTCGAAGACATTCTTCTCGGGGTCGTCGCATTTCAGCCCGCCGCCGAACGGCTCGAGCAGCTTGGCCATCGACATGGCCGAGCATTCGATATGCCAGCCCGGCCGGCCGAACCCGTCGATGCCCGCCGGCGACGGCCAGCCCGGCTCGTCCTTCTTCGACGGCTTCCAGAGCACGAAATCCATCTCGTCCTCCTTGTAGGAGGCGACGTCGACGCGGGCGCCGGCCAGCATCTCGTCGAGCGAGCGGCGCGCCAGCGCGCCGTAGCGCGGCGACTTCACGCGCGCGGCCATGCGCTTCGGCGAGAAAAGCACGTGACCTTCGGCGACATAGGCGACGTCGAGATCGACCAGCCGCTCGATCATCGCCTTCATCTCGTCGATATATTCGGTGGCGCGCGGCTGGAAGGTCGGCTCCAGGCAGCCCAGCGCCTTCACGTCGGCCTGGAACTGCCTGTTGGTCTCCTCGGTGACCTTGCGGATCGCCTCGTTGAGCGGCAGGCCCGGGTAATCGCGCGCGGCGCGCGCGTTGATCTTGTCGTCAACGTCGGTGATGTTGCGGACGTAAGTAACGTGTTCCGCGCCGTAGACATGGCGCAGCAGCCGGAAGAGCACGTCAAAGACGATCACGGGCCTGGCATTGCCGATATGGGCGAAGTCGTAGACGGTCGGACCGCAGACATACATGCGCACGTTCCTGACATCGATGGGGCGGAAATCCTCCTTCGATCGCGTCAGCGTGTTGTAGAGCCGCAAGCCCTTGGTTTCTTCAGCCATAAACTATCCCCGGCCGGCTGGCCTGGGCGTTTGGCTGTCTTTTGAAAGAAGGCGAAAACGTCCGGACCAGCGCGTGCGCTAGCCAATAATGCAAATGCCCCGAATGGCAAAAGACGTTTTCATGGCGTGGTTTATGGCGCTCGGGGCGTGTGCGCGTCAAGTCCGGCCTCGCCGATTTCCATTCTGTAACCGGCAAGCAACACAGGCGGCAAATCGCAGATACATGCCGCAATTACGGAATGTTGCAATCCGGACTCAGTATATGACTGAAATCGCTAGTGCGTTGAAATCGTAAGATTCTCTTAAACATGTCCGGACATCAACTGGGGGGAGAAGGCGAGAAATCCGGCAGTTGTCACGTTTTGGTCCCATTGGATCACCATGTCCGACCCTCGCCACCGACGACAATGACTTCAGGGAAGAGAGAAATGTCACCGAAGAAGAGCGAAGCCGAACGAACGACCGCCAAGGCGGCGCCGGCGCTCGCCACGCACTATCGCGCCATCGGACCCGCGGCAATCGTCGCGGCGCTGATCTGCGCACCGAAGAAGAAGCCCGCGAAGGCCGCCAAGGCGGCCAGAAAGCCCCGGCGCGAAGCGCCACGGGAAGGCTAGGCGCGCAAACTGCGCCTGAGGGGCATGGGCGCTATGCGCCCGCGAAAGCGTTGCAACCGCTAGAAAAGCGTAAGCTGCCCGGCCTGTTCGGGTCGCAGCTTTTCCGGCGCCTTGGGCGCGGCCATCGGCTCCACGCGCTGCTGCAGCTCGGGGCCGGTGTTCGCCACCTTGTTCACCTGGTCGGACACCGGGATGGCTTCGAAGAAGCCCTCCCCCGGCGTGCGCATCAGATGCGCAACGTCGCGCGGTTCCTGTGTCCGGCAATCGAGCCATCGCTCGAAATCCCCCGGCTGGATCACCACAGGCATGCGGTCGTGTATGTGGGCGATGTCGCCGCTCGCCGTCGTGGTCAGGATCGCCGCCGTGTCGATTTCGGAGCCGCCGGGTTCCGCATAAGTCTCCATGAGGCCGCCGAACGCCACGATGCCGCCCTGCCTGGGACGCACCCAATAGGCCTGCGAGCGCCTGTCCCCGGTGCGGCGCCATTCGTAGAACCCGGACGCCGGGATCAGCACGCGGCGATGGCGCATGGCGGTCTTGAACGACGCCTTCTCGGCGGCCGTCTCCGAGCGCGCGTTGAAATGCGCCGGCAGGTCGTTGGGATCCTTCGTCCAGGCAGGGATCAATCCCCAGCGCACCAGCATGGCGTGGCGGTCGGGCAGGTTGGAGCCGGGTTCGGGCCGGCTGCCACCTGCGATCACCAGCAGGATCGGCTGGGTCGGCGCGATGTTGAAGCGCGCAGGAAAATCGTCGACGCCAAGCAGCGCGAAGAACTCTTCCAGTTCCCTGGGACCGGCGGTGAGCGCGAAGCGTCCGCACATTTTCTTTTGATGCCTCTCGATTCGTCAGGCACAAGGTGGAGGCTGGAGCCCCCGCCGGCAAGGATATCAGGTGGAAAACCGGACGGCATGAACAGATGAGCGCGCGAAAAATCCTCCCCGCCGTCTCCGTCGCCCTGCAGCGCGGCGACCGGCTGCTCCTCGTGCTGCGTGGCCGGGCGCCCTCGCTCGGCTACTATGCCTTCCCAGGCGGGCGCGTCGAAGCGGGCGAAACGCTGGAGGAAGCCGCACGCCGCGAACTCGCCGAGGAAACCGGCCTCGCCGTGCACGGGCTTTCGCCGCTGGTCCTTGTTCGCGCCGAGGGCGACGAATTCGATTATGACTTGCAGGTGTTCTTTGGCCACCATGTCGATGGCGAGCCGGTGGCTGCCGATGACGCAGCCGAAGCCGCCTTCTTCACTCTGGCCGAGATGGAAACGCTGCCAGTCCTGGAGTCCGTGCTGGAGGTCGGGCGCGACCTGCTCGGCAAGTAGGCAGCCCAAGCGCAAAATCCGCCTTGCGGCAGTCAAATTGTTTCGCCACAAGGGCGCATGCGGCGGGTTACCTCGATAGTCACGGCTCTGGCACTGATCGTCCCGATGGCGTTGTCGCGCCCGGCGGCGGCGGTCGATGCGCCCTACGAGGCAGGCCTGATGCGCATCGCCGAGGTCATGGGCTCGCTGCATTTCCTGCGCAATCTCTGCGGCGACAAGGGCAACCAGTGGCGCAACACGATGGAGCGGCTGCTGGCTGCGGAGAACCCGGATCCGGAGCGTCGCGCGCGCTTCATCGCGAGCTTCAATCGCGGCTACCGCTCCTTCGAGGGCACCTACACCAAATGCACGGCCTCGGCGACCGAGGCGATCGGCCGCTACACGGTGGAAGGCGAGAACCTTGCGCGCGACCTCGCGGCCCGTTACGGCAATTAACAGGCGATTAACTTATCGCCCACGCTAGGGGCGTACATCGCGGCGTGGCTGTGCTAGGAAGCTTAACGGGACATTAAAGGGACACGTCAAGTTGGACCGACCGCGGTCTAATCGCTTGCAAGGGTGGAATTCTGGTATGGGACAAAGCTTCACCGACCTCGACGCGCTGGTCAGGGAAGAAAAACGGCTTACCGCAGAGGAAAGCTACTGCGAGGCCTGGGCCGAAGGGCTTTCAGCCGGCATCGAGCCTGAAATCATCGCCGAGGCGGCGCTTACGACAGCGCTCAGCGAGCTCTTGCGCGCCAATGGCGAGCCGGCCACGCTCCAGCTGATCGAGCGCATGCGCGACCGCGTCGTTGCCGGGGAATTCATGCCGGAGCAGTCGCGGCATTGACTCCCGCGCCCGGGCGTTCCTTGATCGAACGGTCCGGAGCTGGATCCGATCGAGACGACGCCGGAGAGAGATGATGCATTCCACGACAACGCGGCAGGATCGGCGCCGAGGATGGCGCACGCTCGCCTGGCTGGCGGGGTCCTGCCTCGCCTCGCTCCTCATGGCAGGCCCTGCAGCCGCATTAAGCGAAATAGGCCGAGAGGAATTGCCGCC
>JAEYXI010000036.1 GCA_023428515.1 Pseudomonadota bacterium
CTCAGGCCGCCGCGGGGCGGGGGCCTGCGGCGGTGGCAAGTTCGCGGATGCCGGGCTCTATGTGCTGCAGCGCGATCGACGAGATGCCGAGCCGCATGAAGCGCGCCGGCTTGTCGGCACGGTCGAAGAAGCGGTCGCCGGGCTCGATGATGACGCTCCGCGCCGCGGCCTGGGCTGCGAGGTCGCGGGCGTCGGTGCCGCGCGGTCCTTCAAGCCAGAGCGAGGTGCCGCCGGCCGAATCCGTTGCGCGCCAGTCCGGCAGGAAGGCCGAGATCGCCTGCACCAGCCGCTTGCGGCGCTCGTCGAAGGCCGACGACAGCCGCCGCACCAGCGCTTCATGATGGCCGAGCGACAGGAAGAGCGCGACGGCGCGCTGGTTGTTGGCGGGCGGGTGGCGCAGCATGAAGCGGCGCAGTGCGCGAAGCTCGGCGATCAGCCCGGCCGAGGCGACGATGTAGCCGAGCCTGAGGCCTGGCGCGAGCGTCTTCGACATCGAGCCGACATAGATGACGCGGCCGGAACGGTCGATGCTCTTCAGTGCCTGCTGCGGCGCCTCGTCGAGCAACTGGCTGTCATAGCCGTCCTCGATGACGATCTGGTTGTTGCGGGCGGCGCGGGCGAGGAGATCCTGGCGCCGCTCGTTCGACAGCGGCACCATGGTCGGGCAATGGTGGCTCGGCGTCACGAACACATAGTCGGCGTCGCTGGAGATGGAGGAGGTGACGATGCCCTCTTCGTCGACCGGCGTCGGCAGCACGTCGGCGCCGGCAAGGCGGAAGATCGAGCGCGCGTCGGGGTAGCCGGGGTCCTCCATCGCGACCGTGGTGCCGTTGTTCATGAGGAGCGTGGCGAGCATATAGAGCGCGTTCTGGGCGCCGAGCGTCACGATGATCTCGTCGGGATTGGCGAATATGCCCCGCCGCGGCAGCAGCCGCGCCTGGATCTGCTCGATCAGCAACGGATCGTCGCGATCGACCATGTCGGCCGCCCAGTTGCGGATCTCGAGCACGGCGAGCGCCATGCGGTTGCATTCGCGCCACTCGGCGGTCGGGAAGAGCGCCGGGTCGAACTGGCCGTATACGAACGGATAGGACGACTTGATCCAGTTGCCGTGCTTGGCCGGCGGCGGCATCTCGGACGCCGCGATCTTGCGCCGCGCCTTCCAGTCGATGTCGTTGGAATTGTCGTTGGCCTTCTGGGCGGGCTTGGCCGGGGTGGCGAGCACCTCGGGGTTGACGAAATGGCCGCGCCGCTCGCGCGCCACGAGAAAACCCTGGTCGACCAACTGCTGGAAGGCCAGCACCACCGTGCCGCGCGCCACGCCGAGCTTTTCGGCGAGGATGCGGCAGGAGGGAAGCGGCATGGAGGCCGCGATCTGGCGGTCGAGAATGGCGGCGACGATCGCCTGGCGAATCTGCGCCTGAAGCGTCTGCCCGGACTCCGCCGAGATGCGGAACAGTCCGGACCAAATCGCTGCGTCGTTTCGCTGTGGCATGGTGTGCTCCTTGCGTAACGTCCCCATTTCTGGCCCAGCGATTTGTATTCGTGGTCCAAACGGTTGCGCCAATGAATTTTTCTAATCGTTACGATTTATGCCAGTGATGCATCGGGAACTGGCCCAGCGGGCCATGCCGCAGAGTCTGACACAAAGAAGGGTTAGGAGAGCCTGCCTCTCGCAGTTGCGAAAAGCTCTGCTATTGTGGCGCGCGCCGAAATCCTGAGGAGTTTTCCAGTGGCAGACAGACCGGCAAGCCTCGTTGCGCTCAAGAACCATCTCGCGGATGTGCCGAAGGACATGCGCGCCACCTTCGCCGACGATCCCAAGCGATTCGAGAAGTTTTCGCTCGTCGACGGCGATCTGCTGCTCGACTGGTCGAAAAGCGCGGTGACCGAGAAGACGATGGAGCTCTTAGCTGCGGCGGCCGAAGCGGCCGGAGTCGAGAAACGGCGCGAGGCGATGTTCTCCGGCGAGAAGATCAACATCACCGAGCATCGCGCCGTGCTGCACACGGCGCTGCGCCAGCCGAAAGGCGCGAAGGTGCTGGTCGACGGCCACGACGTGGTGCCCGACGTGCACGCCGTGCTCGATGCGATGGCGAAATTCTCCGACGCCGTGCGCTCGGGCGAGGCGAAGGGCGCGACCGGCAAGAAGATCACTGATGTCGTCAACATCGGCATCGGCGGCTCTGACCTCGGTCCGGTGATGGCGACGCTGGCGCTGGCGCCCTGGCATGACGGGCCGCGTGCGCATTACGTGTCGAACATCGACGGAGCGCATATGCACGACACGCTGAAGGATCTCTCGCCGGAGACGACGCTCTTCATCATCGCCTCGAAGACCTTCACCACCGTCGAGACGATGACCAATGCCGAGACGGCGAAGAAGTGGATCGTCTCGAAGCTCGGCGAGGGGGCCGTCGCCAACCATTTTGCCGCGGTGTCGACCGCGCTGGACCTGGTGGCCAAGTTCGGCATCGCAAAAGATCGCGTCTTCGGCTTCTGGGACTGGGTCGGCGGGCGTTACTCGTTGTGGGGGGCGATCGGCCTGCCGATCATGATCGCGGTCGGCGCCAGGAATTTTCGCGACTTTTTGGCCGGCGCGCATGAGGTGGACGAGCATTTCCGGACTGCGCCGCTGCTCAAAAATATTCCCGCATTGATGGGGCTGGTCGGCTACTGGCACCGCGTGGTGTGTGGCTATCCGGCGCGCGCCGTCATCCCCTACGACCAGCGGCTGTCGCGCTTTCCCGCCTATCTGCAGCAGCTCGACATGGAATCGAACGGCAAGCATGTGACGCTGGAGGGAAGCCAGGCGCCGACGCCGACCGGCCCGCTGGTTTGGGGCGAGCCGGGCACCAACGGGCAGCACGCCTTCTTCCAGCTTCTGCATCAGGGCACGGACATCATTCCGATCGAGTTCCTGGCGGCGGCGGTTGGCCACGAGCCTGATCTCAAGCATCACCACGACTTGCTGCTTTCCAACGTGCTCGCACAGTCGGCTGCGCTGATGAAAGGGCGGACGCTGGAGGAAGCGAAGAAGCAAATGCTGGCCAAGGGCATGAAGGCTGACGACGTGGAAAAAATCGCGCCGCATCGCGTCTTCACCGGCAACCGGCCCTCGGTCACGATCCTCTACAAATCGCTCGACCCGAGAACGCTTGGCCGGCTGATCGCGCTCTACGAGCATCGCGTCTTCGTCGAGGGCACGATGTTCGACATCAATTCCTTCGACCAGTGGGGCGTTGAGCTCGGCAAGGAACTGGCGACCGAACTCCTGCCTGTCGTCGAGGGCAAGGAGGATGCCGCAAAGCACGACGCCTCGACGGCGGGACTGGTGCAGCATATTAAGCATCTAAGCTAGGCAGGTGCGGTGGTCGCGCCGCATCAACCTCGGGGCATCGATCTTGGCTGAAATAAAAGGCATCCTGTTCGACAAGGACGGGACGTTGGTCGACTTCCAGAAGACCTGGTACGCGCTGGCGGACCTGATGGCGCTGCATGCGGCGGACGGCGATCGCGCCCGCGCCGATATCTTGATGATCCGGGCCGGCTACGACTACGAGCGGCATTGCTTCCGTGCCGATTCCGTCTTCGCGGCCGGCACGAACGCCGACATCGTCGCGCTCTGGTATCCGCTGGCGGGCGAAGAGCGCCGCAAGGAGATGACGCTCTTCTTCGACACGTTCACGGCGGAGCAGGGCGCGCTGCAGTCGGTGCCGCTGCCGGGCAGCCAGGATGCCATCGCCAGCCTGCATCGCGCCGGCTTCAGGATGGGCGTCGCGACCAACGATTCGACCGGGGGAGCGGAGAAGACGCTGCTTGCGCTCGGCATCGCGCAGATGTTCGACGCGGCCTATGGCTACGATGCGGTCGCCAACCCGAAGCCGGCCCCCGACACGATCCAGGCATTCAGCGACTTGACCGGATTGAAGCCCGCCGAGATCGCCATGGTCGGCGACAACAGGCACGACCTCGAAATGGCAAAAGCCGGCGGGGCAGGGCTGGCGGTCGGCGTGCTCTCGGGAACCGGCACGCGCGAGTCGCTAGCGCCGCTCGCCGATGTCGTGTTGGAATCGATCGTGGAACTGCCGGGATATCTGAACGGTCGCGGCTGACCCACCCGCTCAGACGGTGAACCAGTAGCGGGTGACGTGGAAGAAGAGCGGCGCCGCGAAGGTGAGCGAATCGACGCGGTCGAGCACGCCGCCGTGTCCCTCGATGATGTAGCCCCAGTCCTTCGCCTTGAGGTCGCGCTTGATGGCGGAGAGTACGAAGCCGCCGAAGAAGCCGGCGACGACGATCACGGCGCTGACCGCCGCGGCCTGCAGCGGCGAGAAGGGCGTCATGCGGTGGAGCATCGTGCCGACCAGGATGGCGGAGAGGCCGCCGCCGACCAGGCCCTCGATGGTCTTGTTGGGGCTGATGTTGGGGGAGAAGCGGCGCTTTCCGATCAGCTTGCCCCAGACATACTGGAAGACGTCGCTGAGCTGCACAACGATGATGAGATAGACGATCAGCAGCGCGCTCGGCACCGATGTGTCGAGCATCAGCAGCGCCGGCGCGTGGCTGATCGCGAAGACCGTCAGCATCAATCCCCACTGCACCTTGGCGCTGCGCGCCAGGAACTCGTTGGTGTCGCCCATCAGCGTGGCGACCGCCGGCAGCAACAGGAAGGCGTAGACCGGGATGAAGATGACGAACATGCCGTACCATTCGATGGCGAGCAGATAGTAGTGGTAGGGCAGCACGACGAAGAAGGAGAGGAAGAGCGCATAGTGGTCGCCGCGGCGCGACGGCGTCAGCGTCCAGAATTCGCGCAGGGCCATGAAGGAGAGGATCGCAAAAAGAATGACGGTGGCAGTGTGGCCTGCCAGGATCGCGCCGCCGACGACCAGCACCATCACCCACCAGGACCGGGTGCGGGCATTGAGGTTGCGCACGGTGGCGATCGTCTCGGGCTTGGTCGCGCGGCGCTCCAACTCGTGGCCGACGAGCGAGGCGACGCTGAGCAGCGCGACGATGCCGGCAAGCACCCAGAACAGCGTTTCCCTCACGGACGCACCATGGGGTTTGCGCCGGGATCGGCGGGAGACGGCGCTGGCATGGGGCGCATCACGTCGAGGGAAAGCACGGCGGCGCGGGCGCGGCTGAGGAATGCGGCCTTCTCCTCGCCCGGCTGCAGACGCAGCGGCGCGCCGAAGCGGGCCGTGCAGGTGATCGGCACGGGCAGCATGCTTCCCTTCGGCAGGATCCGCCTGAGATTGTCGAGATAGACCGGAACCAGCTCGATGTCGGGGAAGCGCTGGGCGAGCCGGAAGATGCCTGAGCGGAACTCGGCGACTTCTCCGTCGCCTTCCGCGCGCGTGCCTTCCGGGAAGATCAGGATCGACTGGCCGCGTTCGAGCAGGCGCTCCACCGGCTCCAGCGGATTGGTGCCGGGCTCGGGCTTGCGGTCGATCAGCACTGCGCGGACGATTGTCTCGGCGATAAAGCGGTGGACCTTGGTCTTGCCCCAATAGTCGCGGCGCGGCCCCGGCTGGGTTAGGG